>CAZKMF010000126.1:0-3879 GCA_964553975.1 uncultured Gammaproteobacteria bacterium
TGAGATCGAGGCCTTCGTGAGCAACTCGCCGTACGCGTTGGTGACGAAGCCGGGAGCCGACCAGATGATCTGGTTATTCGTCGTGACCGCTCCAACCGCGTGGTTGGTCGTGGTGTCGCACGCGCCGTTGAACGGAGCTGAGACACTGAAACCATTTTGGTTATTCGAGCTACACACCCCGAAACCCGCCGTGCCCGCGACAAGTGTCGCTGAGTTTGAGCTGATGACGTCTCCAGGAACCGAGTTTGAGGCGAGTCCGTTGCTGTCGTCCTTGATCTGTACTAGTTCCCCGCCAGGAGCATTCGCGCTCACTCGGACGCAGATGCGATTCGCGGCCGTCGTTACGGCGCTGGTAGAGAGTGTGCCGAGCGGAACGTTGTACGGCGGACTTGAGGAACTGGTGCCATCGCAGGCCGTTGATTGCACGGAGTACACGACAGAGAGCGTGACTTCGGTTTTCAAGCACTCATAGCCGACGCAAGCGAGGTAGTTCGTACTTGAGAGATCTTCACCCGTCGGCGACGAGACTTCCGAAAGCGTGTCTTCCGCGATGTAACTTCCGGACGTGCTGCGTAGACCGCCTCCGCCCAACGCGTCAAATGGGATGCGGTAGAACTCCGATGACATTTGCGCCGACGCTAAGCCGGGCCAGAGCGCCAGGCCGACGGAGAGCGTGATCGCGGCGAGTTGTTGAAGTTGGCGTTTCATAGTGTTGGCTTATGGCGTCGCGTTTGTTGAGCTGGCGGAGCCCGTTTCACTCGTACCGCTGCTGGACCCCGTCGGTGTTTCGTTCACGGGTGGCGTTCCCCCGCCTCCAGTCGGCGGTGTACTGGTCGTCGATGTGTCGGCCGGAGCCGCGACCGGCTCGAGTCCGCCATCGATCGGCAGGATCCAGTACGTGAACGGCGTGTCGCCGATCGCCGGCTGCGCGAGCTTCAGCATGAACAGTCCGTCGTGTTTCTCGGCGATCCACCAGTTGGAACCGGGGTTCTCTTCGAACGTGATCACGATGATCGAGTCCGCCGTCGCATGGACGTTCTGGACGAGGACGGCGCTCGAACCGACGGCAAAGTGTCCCCTGCCGACAATGCGTTCGCTCACCGCCGTGTCCGCGTTGTTCTTCAAGGTCAGCTGGCGCGTGTTCACTTCCTTCGCTTCAACCTTTTCAGCGACCAAGAATCCATCCGAGCTGATGCTCCAGAGACCGGAGGTCGAGACAATAGCCGAAACGTTCGAGAGTACGGAGTTCTTGAAGTCCAGGAGCGAGTTCTCAGTAATCGACAGGCCGCTTCCCGCCGTTGCCGAGGCGGCGGCAGCCGGTCCGTTCCACCACGAAGGATTGACGAAGACCATAACTGTGCCGACGCCGTTGCCATTCCAACCTTGCAGAGCGATACCGATAACGCGTCCCGCTTCCGCCGCCTTCATACCGACACCAGCCACTGAGGACGACGTGATCGGGTCTCCAGGCTTAATCTCTCCGGACTCGGTATTCACCTTGACCGGCACGCGACCCGCGAGCGCGACCGGTTGCGTGTTCACGCTGCTCTTGCCTGTCAGGAAGCCCGGCTTCGTCGAGATGACGCCGATTAACGTGTTTTCGTATTTCTTATCGGATTTCTTGACGCCATAGCCCGTCGTATTCTCCGGATCGACCATCACAAGGTCGCCCGCGTCCAAGTCAGGCGCTGCGGGGAATGTTTCGGCGTAGTCGAAGCCGCCATTCACCGTCAGCGAGCCGGCAATGGAGAGATCACCGGAGTTGTTGAGCGCGGCGAGCGTCTGGTTCTGAGTATTCTGGAACGTGAGTTGATAGGTGTTCGCATTCGTCACGTCATTGCGGATCGAGATGTTGCGCGTGACGGCACTGTTCGACGCGCTGTCCCATGCCGATCCTCCGAAGTTCAAGGCGTACGAAGAGAACGATGTGCCAGATGCCGACGAGACGCCGATTGGCTTGAAGGCGAAGTCGTCACCGAAGAGCGACTTCACGCCGTCCGTCGTGATCGACATGCCGGAGTGGTAGCCGTTGCCCATGAAGACCAGGATCATGCCTTGGCCGGGGCCATTCCATTCGGAGAGTGCTTGACCGACGATCATGCCGGGCTTGGTCGCCTTCATACCGACACCCGCCACAGAGGACGAGGTGATCGGATCGCCGATCTTGATCGGGCCGTTTTCCGTATTCACCTTCACTTTGACACGACCCTTCAAGGCCACCGGCTGCGCGTTCGCGAGCGGGTCTTGCGACAAGTCGCTGTTTCCGAATTCGTAACCGATGGAGTTGAAGTCACCAGCGTCGGCAGGGTTCGAGATGACGCCGATCATGTTGCCCGCGTATGCGCCCGGCGTCTTCACGACGCGCGGAATGGCACCGCTGCGTGAGCCGTTATACGTTTCGGTTCCAGGCATGACGATGTCACCCATCTCCAACCCAGCAGCCGCCGGATACATTTCCATGTAGTCGGCAGCCGGCGCGCCGCTGCAGTCCATGATTTGCTGGTTGGCTCGGTTGTTACCGTTGTTTACGTGACAGAGACCTGACGTGGCGGTGCCTGTACCGGTCGTAAATTCGATCGTGCCGCCAACGTCAAGCGCGATTCCCGCGTTTGTCGGGTTGATAATACTGTTAATCGAGACAGAAAGCGTTGCGGGGTTGATATACACGCCCGGCGTCGTCGTAGCGCTTCCCGAACCTGCGCGGAGTTGGAGCGGCCACGTCGACGGCGTCGTAATAAGGGCGCGGCGCGTGCTCGTTGTTTCGAAACCGATCGTCAGCGTGGAGGTACCGGCCGTATCGAACGGCACCGAGACCGTGCTGGCGAAAAGGTTGCTCCAGCGCAAAGCCGGGTCACCCAGACGGTTGGTGTTGTCGGTGTTGGTGGTGAGGTTTCCGTTGATGCGCGCGTTCGGGGTGAGAACGAACGTGTTTGAGGCGCTACCGATTACGGTGTTCGTCGAGCTGACAACGAAGAAGTTCTTGGAGTAGGTGCCGTTACCGGCGCCGGACGTTTCAAGGAGTTCGAAGAGGTTGGTCGTCGGGCTGTTCTTCGAGGCCATGCGTACAATGGTGCCGTTACCCATGTGCACCATGTTCAGAAGCGTGCCCGTGGCGCTGGCGCCGTTCTGAGGATTCAACGTGAAGTCGACCAAGTCACCTCCAAAGTTCGTTGACGTTGAAGAGCTGACGGAGAGACCGCCTTGCAAGTTGAGACTGTTTCCGATGTTGACGCCGCCAAGGAACGTGGCGTCGTTCGCTTGCATCGTGTTCGTGAAGATTGCGCGGCCAATCTTGGCGCCGCCAACTTCAAGCTGCTGGATATACGCGCCGCCGACATCGAAGATCTTGAAGGAGTTCGAGGCTTGTCCTGCGTGCACCACGTAGAGGTAGCGACCCTGGATGAAGATGTTCTGCGGCGTCGGCGCGCCCGTCGAGATCCTGGCGATGCTGATCGGTGCAGCGGGGTTCGAGACGTCGACAATTTCGATGAAACCACTCGACCACGAAATGTACGCGCGCGTTCCTTGCACCGCCACGTCATAACCGCCTGCACCGACCGACGTGAAGGTACCGACAAGCTTCGCAACCTTTGGATCGGAAACATCCACGATCTGCATCGTGTTCGCGCTCGCGTTCAAGACATACATGTACTTGCCTTGTACGTAGACGGCCTGCGGGTTTGAGTTGCTGCCCGTTGCAAATGAGCTGGCCAAGATCGGGCGATCGCCTTGAATGTCGAAGATGTCGACGTTGTCGCTGACCGCATCGCCTTGCGTTGGTACGTACGCATACTTGCCTGAGACGACGATGTCTTGCGGCTGCGATTTACTCGTGCCTGCCGTCGTCAGCAATGCCGGGGCGGTCGGATCGCCGATATC
>CAZKMF010000127.1:0-4077 GCA_964553975.1 uncultured Gammaproteobacteria bacterium
ACCAGGATTGCCGTAGAGCAGCGTGTGCTCGATCGGCTCGCCGCGTTTTTGCGCGGCTCCAAGGAAAACGGCCAAGTGGTCCTTGAGTTTTTGTTGGCCGACAAACTCCGAAAGCCGTTTGGGCCGCAAACGCGCGTCAAAAGTCGTTTCTTCCGGCCGAGCTGTCGGGGCGACGTCGCGCGGCGCCACTTTTTCCACGGAGTCTTCCATATCGCCTTCATCGTAGGGGAGAAACGGCGAACAGAGCAAGCAAAAGAAAAAGGACAGGGGGTTACCTGTCCGCGTCGTTCTTGAGGAGGTTCTTCAGGCTGTACTCGATCCGCTGCCAGACGTCGCCGTCGGCGATGCGCGTGTGGATCGCGCGCAGGACCTGCGGGAAGAGGGCGGTCTGGATCCCGGTGACGGTGTTGAGCTGATCGTCGCCGTGCACGAGGTACCCGTCGAAGCGCTCGTGACGGCGGAAGAGCCATCGCGACTTCGCGTAGAGGTAGAGCTTGAGCTCCGTCACGATCACGCCGCCGGGCGCCGTACCGGTCGCCTCGATCGACGTCCGCTCCTTGATCACGGAAAGCGTGATGTCGTGTCCGCGATCTCGCGCGGGAGACGAGATGAACGACGAGTCGACGCAGAAGCTGTTGCAGATCCGCTCGGACGGCAGCTGCGTCCGGAGGCGCATGCCCCAGGAGAAGATACTCTCGGCCATCGCGTGCAGCTCGTCGTCGTGCTCGACCGTCTGCGCGCGCGCGAGTCGCAAGTGCTCCTCGTAGGCGCTGGCGGCGACGCCGCGGTTGCCCCGCAGACGCTCGCTCTCGGCGAGCACGAGCTCGGCGGCGGACATGACGGCGATGGGGACGTTCTTCGGAAGATCTCGAATCATTTTCTCTGCCTCCAAGAAGGTGTCTGTCGAATGAGCGATAGAAGAAAGTAGCACGCGAGCGGCGTCTTGTCAACGACAAACCCCCCTCGACGTACGTCGAGGGGGGTTAGTGGTACCCGGAGAGGGACTCGAACCCTCAAGCCCTTGCGGGCAGGGGATTTTAAGTCCCCCGTGTATACCATTCCACCATCCGGGCGTACCGGTACGCTAACAAAAAACGCCGCGGTTGTCAGCCCCGCGCGTGTCGGATGAGCGAACGCTTTTTAGACGCGTTTTGCTTTCGGCGTTTTCAGCCATTTCAAAAGTTCCTCGACGGATCTCGTGTTGAGCACGTCGCTTTTTTCCGCCCAGCCGCGCCTGGCGATCGCGACGCCAAGATCGAGATAGCCGAGGTGGGAAGGATGGTGCGCGTCGGTGTCGATGATCAGCTTTACGCCGAGCTTCACCGCCATGCGCACGTGTGCGTCGCGCAAATCGCTGCGGTTCGGAAAGGCGTCGATTTCCATTGCCGTGCCGGTCGCTTTCGCGGCCTTGAGAACCGCGAGCATGTCGATTTCATAGGGTGGTCGTGTGCCGATCAAACGCCCCGTCGGATGGAAAATGCAGTCGACGTTCGAATTTTTCATGGCGCGAATGACGCGCGCGGTTTGTTCTGCTGACGAGAGTTTGAAATACGAGTGGATCGAAGCACCGACAAAATCCAGCGAGGCGAGCGCGGCGTCGCTTAGGTCCATGTCGCCATTTTTCAAAATGTCGCACTCACTTCCCTTCAAGATTCTGAAACCCTTCAACTTCTTGTTCAACGCGTCGATTTCTCGACCTTGCCCTGCGAGGCGTTTTTCGTCGAGTCCGCCGGTCATCGCGAGCGCTTTGGTGTGATCGGTAACCGCAATATATTCCATGCCGCGCGCCTTCGCTTCGGCCGCCATTTTTTCGATGGTCGCCGCGCCGTCCGTCCAGGAGGTTTGCACCTGAAGGTCGCCGCGCACCGCGCCGTAAGGAATCAACTTCGGCAATGTTCCGGCTTTGGCCGCCTCCAACTCGCCTTCGTTCGTGCGGAGCTCGGGTTCGATATACGGAAGTCCGAGTGCGCGATAGACGTCTTCTTCGGTACGAGCGGCTACGCGCTTTGCGCCTTTCCAAAGGCCGTATTCGTTCAATTTTAAACCGCGTTTCGCGGCGATCGCGCGCAGGGCGATGTTGTGCTCCTTCGAGCCGGTGAAGTGTTGCAGCACTGCTCCGTAGGCGTGATTTTCGACGATGCGCACATCGGCGTGCATGCCGTTCTTGAGCCGAACGATAGTCATGGTCGGACCGTGCTCGATCGTTTTTGCGACGCGAGGGGATTTCATGAAGCGCTTCATGACCGCCTCGGCATCGTCGGCAGTGACGATAAAATCAAAATCGCCGATCGTCTCCTGACGGCGGCGTACCGAACCCGCGACGACCGCGTGCGTCACGCCCGGAACCGCGCGCAGATCTTGTTCGATGCGTTCCGCAAGCGGCAACACATGGCCGAGAATTTCCCGATCGCCGGTCGTCGACAGAAATGTGAGCGCTTTGGAAATTTTTTCCGCCGTCGCCGCGCCGACGACCTTCGCGAGTTTTTTTGCCGCGCTCGCTTTTCGCAAATCGGCCACGTTTCGCACGCCGAGTTTTTTATAGAGCGCGAGCGCCGTTTTCGGTCCGACGTGTTCGACGCGCTCCAAATCGCGTACGTCGATTGGAAGCGCTTTTTTCAATCGCGCGTATTCCGCGAACGTCCCTGTCTCGATCAGCTCAGCGAGATGCTCGGCGATACCGGGGCCGACACCGGGTATTTCACGTAGCCCCGCTTCTCCTTTTTCTTTATGTAAGTCGGTAATACGACGACCAAACGATGCGATTTGATCGGCTGCCCGCGCATACGCCCGCGGTTTGAAAGGCACGCCTTGCAGTTCGTACAGCAGACCAGTTTCCTCGATCTTGTCGGCAAGCTCTTCGTTGGTCGGACGCTTCATATGGCAAAAGTGTAGCATTAAAAAAGACCCGGCGGAGGGCCGAGTCAGTCGGTGTGCGGGGGCGGATCCGGATTGAGCGGTTCCGCGCAGGCCTCGCAGGCGTCCTTCAGGCGGGCGCACTTCGGGCAGAGCTCCACGCCTCCCTTCGTGACCTCGTGGCGGCAGGTAGAGGCCAGTGTCATGATGGCGGGGAAGCGTTTGGGCTTGCAGTCTGGGCAAAAGGGCATCGTGGTTCTCCTCTTCCTTTCATTCAGGGTTCATCTGAGGCGGCTCGAAGCGCCATGACGGCGACATCGATGATGGGCGGTATCTCCATGTCGGCCGTGTCGGGCGTGCGTCCGTACATGGATCGCAGGAAGGTTTCGGTGGTCCAGACGAGCGTTACCCAGTGGTAAACCTCTTCCGGCACGATGATCGGTTCGCCGTTATTGACGCGCGCAGTCTCTGGACGCGTCGTTGGAGAGACCTCGACCACGACGTAATCCGGTTGGCCGATCTTGCCGTGCGAAAGTCGGAAGAGGCTGCTTCCGCTATGCACGAGCGTGCTTTCGAAACCGCATGCTTGGAGCGTCGATCGGATCCGTTCTCCGGACAAGCGCGTCTGTCTCGGCGGAGCCGTGACGTGCCCGTCGTACCTCGTCCGGCAGTAGATCTCGACCATGCGCGTGGACACGGGGTCGTAGCGGGCAGGTTCCTTCACGTTCAAGACTCCTTGCAGGATGTTCCGGGTGTACGCCCTTTCGTCCTCGTTGTCAATCAAAAACGGCCCGCGAGGGCCGTTTATCCGTGTTACGGTTTTTTGTCGGATTCCTGCGGCGCGCGCGCCAGATCTTCATAGGCCAGGATGCCCGAGAGCATCCCGCCTGAAATGCACGAGAGGGAAGCGAGACAGGTCAGACACCAGCCATGAATGATGAACGCTTCAAGCGACGTAAGATACAGCGAGAAGGCAAGGCCGCCGGCGAGAAGGACGAGCAGTGCTTTGCCGAGCACAGGATCTTTCGTCCGTCCGAACTGCACCGCAACGATCAGAATCATCAGATAGCCGATAATACCGATCGCGGCGACCGGGAAGTCGAAAAGTTCGGCGTATTGGCCCTTGTTCACCAAGTCGCAGCTGAACGTTGCGTTGACGTTGCAAACGCTCGTCCCGAGCGGCGCGTAATGCTGCTTGAGGGCGTAGGCGGAGACAAGGAGTCC
>CAZKMF010000128.1:0-7606 GCA_964553975.1 uncultured Gammaproteobacteria bacterium
GCCGCCGAACCCGTTCCAGCGTCCTTCGCCGAAACCGCGTTTTTTCATGCCCAAAAGAATGTGGGTATCGTTGCGGACGACGCAAAGTGTGAGCGTCTTGACCATACGTTCCCATGCTACCAGATGCGTCCCTCCGCAACAAAAAAAGAGGCCGGCGTCTAGGGAAGCACCTTAGACTGCACGGCCTGCAAGAGCAGGAACTGATCTTCGAGCCACTTGTGGAACAGCACCCGTCCGGTCATATCCTTCGACCGGCTCCACTCGATGTTCGACGGCGGCGCGGACGTCTGCAGATCGTCGCGCAGCGCGCTGACGAACAGCAGCTCGGCGTAGTCGCCGTCGACCTTCCCCCAGTGCGTCTTGGCGAGCTTGAGCAGCTCCGCGAGCTGCGTCGGGTGGCGCGACGTGACGATGTTGCCCCACTTCAACACGAAGGTGAAGCGAGACTCGGCAGAATCGGGAGTGACGAGGGTGAGCCCTCGCACATCGGCTTGCATGCGGAACATGCGTGCTTTTTCAGCGTCGGTCATCTCTGTCACATCTCCTGAAAAAGAAAAACGAACCGGTAGGACCATACGTCCTTTCCGGCTCGCCGTCAAGCCTCACTTGTGAAGACGATCGAAGACGTACCTCAGCACGCCCTCGCTCAGCCAGTCGACGTCGCTCCGCGCGCCCGTCGCCGCACGATACTCGACCACCTTGAACTGCGTCACCGCGCAGATGCGCATGCGCGTCATGAACTCCGCGAAACGACCTTCGGACAAGATCAGCGAACGAAGCGCGTTCGACGGCGCTCCTAGCGCTGGCGAGATCCGGCGCGAGCCGTACTCCGTGACCGATTCGTTCTTGTCGATGAAGGGCAGCTCGAGCATGCGGAAGAGCTTCTCGACGACTTCGTGCCAGGGCAGTCCCCACTCGGGCGGCGATGCATCGGCCGTGGGCGAGAAGAGCAGTACATGACGATTGAAGCCGAACTCCGGTCCCAGAAGACAGAAGAGATCTGCAGGAGTGTACACGCAAGCCTCCAAGGCTAAGGTCCGACGGCAGATTACCCCTTCGACAACTGATTGTCCAGGATCTTCAGTTCACGAAGCAAGAGACCAGCCGACACGCCCATCGTTTCCTTTTTCATGAGATCAAACGCGTCATCCCACGTCATCTTTAGAATGTCAATTTCTTCTCCCCCGTCCCCGATCGCTTCTTGGCGATCGCTCGCGTGCGTTTCCGGCAAATCCGCCATGAACAAATGCACGACTTCGGTCGATCCACCGATCGACGGGAATGCCGAAACCACCCGTTGCAAACGGGTGGTCGGAATCATCAGACCGGTTTCCTCACGCAACTCGCGCACCACCGCCTCTTCGGGAGTTTCATCCTTATCGATCATGCCGGCCGGCATTTCGTAGATCTTAGCTTTTTCGGCGTCGACATCGAACGCGGTGCCGTACGCGTCGACACGGAGGCTTGCCAGCACAGCTTTGCCTTCCGACGTATGCGCGAACGGTTTGAGCGGTCGGATTTCGCGGAGCATGTAGACTTCGCGCTTGGCAAAATCAACCGGCAACACGACGACGGCTTCGCCGCGCGCCATGCCGTCGAAACGATGTGACGCGCCTTCGAGCGCGAAACTGAAGAGCGAGAGGAACCCCTTGCGCTCAAGACGGATATCACGATACGCGAGGCGTTCCGGCGCGCGGCCGACGCGTCCGATCTGCTCAATCATAGGATTATTTGACCGCCTTCACCGCCGCAGCAGGCGGCGCCATCATGATCGGACGATCAACCGGCATCGGCGTACCGCCTCCCGTGCGCGCGTCGAGGAGATCCTTGGCGAGCGGAACGATGACGTTCTGACGCCAGAAATCTTTCGGCGCATTTTTGATCGGGAAGACGAGCGCGGGCACGAGCACTTCAGCACCCGCGTCGCCGGCCTGCTGCCAGGTGTGCACGTAGGCCAACGTCGGCGTGCCGAGTTCCATCTCGACCTTCTTGGCGTTGCCCGGCATTTCCGCGCCGTAATAGTTGTCAGTATTCTCCGCAGCGGCAATCAAACGCTTGGCATCGGTCTCCGCGGCGTACGAGGACACCTGATAGGCCCGCGTCGTGAGATTCCAGACGCCTTGGGCGCGCTTCGAACGAATGTCGACGTTGACGGTCATGCCGGAAGGGGCCCCACCTTCGTCATACGCGATCTTTCCGTTCACGAGCGTCGGATAAACCACGGACACGTTTTCCGGGAACCAGTAGCTCGAACGCGTTGCGGCGTCGGCGGCCATATATTGCACACGCCACTGATTCATGACGACCGGAGCGCCGTAGTCGGCTTTCGAAACGCCGTATTCGCTCAAGAAAGCGTCCGCGGCTTTCACCGCGTCTTCGTCCGAAAGCATGTCGCTCTCCTTAAGACGGTTCTGTTCGTAACATTCCTGGCTCATGCAGCGCATGAGCGGAGAGATCCACTTATTGTTTTGATAGACGTTGACGGTGCCTTCTTGCGGATCGATGTTGAAGACGTAGCCTTGGTCGCGATTTTCGGCGATCGCAAAGCTCTGCACGAAACCGTCTTTCGCTTTGCCGAGATCGATAAGACCGAGATTCATGCCCTGAAGCGCGGCGATCGGACTGTTCGACGGGACGCCTTTCACGCGGCGATAGACGTCGACTTGCGCCTCCAGATTTTCAATCGCGTCTCCTTTATAGACGTAGGAGTAGATCGTCGGAATCCAATCCGGAGCGATCATTTTCGCGTCGCCAGCAACCCCCGCGCCTCCGCCCGCCATCCGCGGAAGTGCGGCGGATACAGGCACGGCCTGCGCGACGCCGCTCGTGAACGCCGGCGCGGTCGCCATATCGCGTCCAAGCGCGGCGTTGCCGGAAGTTTCAGAAGTCAGATTGCCCGGCGCGGACGCTCCGAGCTTGCCGAACGCGCCCGAAGGCATGCGCATCATCGTCGGCGCGAGCGCGAGAGATCCTGAACTCCGAGAGGGTTGTTTCACGCTCTGCCAGGCGATCGTACCGACCACGGCCAGCGTAAGCACGGCGAGGCTCGGAACGAGGAAGCGGGTGTTTTTTGCGGTAAGTATGTTCATAAAGTTGAAAGCGGGGGTAACGGCGGAAGCGCGCGCGAGCAGTTCTCCACGGAGCCGCTCGATGAAACGTTCGTCAACCGACGCGTCCGGTTTGGCCGCGATGAGCTCGATCGCGAGACGGCGGAGCGCCGCGTCCTGTGCGCGGAGTTCCGGTTCGATCGCGTAGAGCTCCTCGAGAAGCGTCTCCAGTCGTTTAGGGTCGATCATAGATGGATGAAGAGGAGAAGTAGGAGGAGTGAAGCGGGAACGTCTTTGCGCAATTTGGCGATCACACGGGAGAAGGCCATCTTGCAGGCATCTTCGCTGCGGCCGACGATCGCGGAGATTTCGGCGTACGACAAGCCGTCCCAAAGGCGCAGGAGCAGAAGTTCGCGTTGATCCTTCGGCAGCGCTTGAAGATACGGCCGGAGCTTTTCGACGCGTTCAAGCGCCTCGGCGTCGCGGGCGACATCGACATCGGACTGCAGATCCCAGACATCCTCGATATCGAGCGTGTCGCGTGTCGCGCGGTAATGGTCGATCAGAGCGTTTCTGGCGATGCGGTACAACCAAGCGATGAACGCGCCGCGCGTTTCGTCATAGGTCTCGAACTTATCGAGCGCTTTGATAAAAACGAGAGACGTCAAATCTTCGGCCGTTTCGCGATGCTGCGTACGGTAATAGAGGTAGCGATAGATGTCGCGGGCGTGCGCGTCGTAAAGAGACGCGAATGCGGTGGTATCCATGGAGATGGGAGAGCTCTCACTAGTGTACTACGGATGGCTTTTCGGGAGGTAACGGAGTACGAAAAAGCCCGCAGGCGCGGGCATTTTTAGAGGCTCGTCAACGGCATTTCTTGCAAAGCCCGAACAGTTCAAACGCATGCCGGAGCAGTTTGAATCCGGCGCGCGCCGCGATACGGCGTTCGATCGCCTCAAGGTCGGCATCCGCGTCAATGTCGCGAATCGTGCCGCAGGCGAGACATACCGCGTGGTGATGATGCGTGCCCGCCAGTTCGTAGAGCATGGCCCGGCCTTCGAAGCGCACCGGTGAGATCGCGCCGGCCTCGACCAGGAATTCCAGCTCGCGATAGACCGTCGCGCGATCGGCCGCGACGCGCTTCTTCGAAAGCGCCTTCAACGCGTCCGCGGCGCCGATCGGCGCGGCGACGGCACCGAGTACTTCCAAGAGCGCCTTGCGCGCCGGCGTCAGACGATGCCCCTGCTCTTTGAGCCGTGCAAGCGCGGTAGCGGCCTGTGTCATAGGCCGAAATCGTACGGCGATCGGGGCCTATGGTCAAGTTCATCCACACCTTGTCGCACACTAGATGTTGTAGTCAGAACTTTTTCTGAGTACTATATCTAGTAGGAGTCTGTGCATAACCCCACGACATGGTTGCCTGCCTTACGGAATATCGTTGTACGCATTGCCACCGCATGCTCTTCAAGGGACTTTTGGTCGAAGGTTCCGTGGAGATCAAGTGCAAGCATTGCCACACCATCAGCACCGTAACCGCGTCGCGGGGCGATCGACTCCTGTGCATGATCGACCCCTGTCCGAATCGCGTCCCGCACGTGCCCGCCAAATAAAACCCGCGTTCCCGCAGAAGCTCTTGAAGCTCGCGCACGACGGGTTTTTTTATTCACTTCGGAACCACTATGGCCAACACAACCGTCACTTCAAACATCGACGCCATTGCCGCGCTTGAAGAGTATCTCGACCGTTCCGACTGGCGCGTGCACGCCAACGCCAACCAAGGCTACTCGCTTGGCGGCATGATTCTGAACATGTCGGGGAAACTGACGGCTCAATATTGGCTGCATCGCATTTATCCGGAAGACGTGCGCAAAGCGCATATCGAAGGCGATTTCCATATTCACGATCTCGATCTCTTTGCCGGTTACTGCGCTGGCTGGAGCCTGCGACAGTTGCTGGAAGAGGGCTTCAACGGCGTGCCCGGACGCGTCGAATCCTCGCCGCCGAAACATTTCGAAACAGCACTTGGTCAAATGGTCAATTTCCTCGGCACACTGCAAAACGAATGGGCGGGCGCGCAAGCCTTCTCGTCGTTCGACACGCTGCTCGCGCCGTACGTGAAGCATGACGGCCTGACGTACGACGAAGTGCGTCAGGGCGTGCAACAGTTCGTCTTCAACCTCAACGTGCCGTCGCGCTGGGGCATGCAAACGCCATTCACCAACATCACGCTTGATTGGACCGTGCCGGAAGATCTTCTTGAAAAGCAGCCGCGTATCGCCGGCAAGGAACAGCCGTACACCTACGCCGATTGCCGTCCGGAAATGGACATGATCAACCGTGCCTTCATTGAAGTTATGACCGCCGGCGACGCCCGCGGCCGCGTCTTCACCTTCCCGATCCCGACCTACAACATCACGAAAGATTTCGACTGGGAGTCGGATAACTCGCGCCTCCTCTTCGAAATGACCGCGAAGTACGGCATCCCCTACTTCCAAAACTTCCTCAACTCGTCGCTCGATCCAAAAGACGTCCGTAGCATGTGCTGCCGCCTGCAATTGGATCTTCGCGCCCTCAAGGCGCGCGGCGGCGGACTGTTCGGTTCCGCGGAAATGACTGGATCGGTCGGTGTCGTCACGATCAACCTTGCCCGCATCGGCTACCAGGCGAAATCGAAGGAGGCGTTCCTGACGCAGTTCGGATTTCTCATGGATACCGCCAAGCTTTCGCTGGAGATCAAGAGGACGACCGTACAGCAGACCATCGACCGTGGCCTCTTGCCGTTCACGAAGCGATACCTCGGCACGCTCCGCAATCACTTCTCGACGATCGGACTGAACGGCATGAACGAAGCGAGTCTTAATTTGCTTGGCGCCGACATCGCGTCCGAGGAAGGCCGTGTCTTCGCGCTCGAAGTGCTTGAATTCATGCGCGATCGTCTCGTGAAGTACCAGGAAGAAACCGGACACCTCTACAACCTCGAAGCCACGCCGGCCGAAGGTACGACGTATCGTTTCGCTAAAGAGGATATTAAGCGCTGGCCCGACATCATCCAGGCAGGCACGAAGGAAGCGCCGTACTACACGAACTCTTCGCACTTGCCGGTTGATCACACCGACGATCCGCTCTCCGCGCTCGATCACCAGGACGAACTGCAGACGAAATACACGGGCGGCACCGTACTGCATCTTTTCCTCGGCGAGCGCGTGCGCGACTGGAAGACCTGCGCGCGGTTCGTGCAGAAAGTCGCGCAGTCGTACCGACTCCCCTACTTCACGCTCACGCCAACCTTCAGCGTCTGCCCGACGCACGGGTATCTCGAAGGCGAGAAGCCGGAATGCCCGACGTGCGCAGAGCGCTGCGAAGTCTGGTCGCGCGTCGTTGGTTACTTCCGCCCCGTCGATCAATGGAACGTCGGCAAGAAGAGCGAATACGTCCATCGCAAAGAATATCTCGCGCCCAGCGCCATCACGACCTATGAAGATTGCCGGACTGCAACCGCTCAGCCTGCTTGATTTCCCGGGCCGCGTGGCGGCCATCGTCTTCACGCAAGGCTGCCCGTTTCGCTGCGTCTACTGCCACAACCCGGAACTCTTGCCGACGCAAGGCGCCTCCGAAACGGAAACGGAGGACGTCCTAGAGAAGATCGGCGAACGCCGACTTTTTCTCGACGGCATCGTCGTTACGGGAGGCGAACCGACGGTACATCCCGATCTTCCGGAGTTTTTGTCGGAGATCAAATCGATGGGGCTCGAAACGAAGCTGGACACGAACGGCGTGCACCCGCGTATGATCGAGCGACTCGTGCAAGAAGGCCTCGTCGATTTTTTCGCCATGGACCTCAAGCACATCTGGGATCGCTACGCGGAGATCATCGGACCCGCAGCGAACGCCGCGACCAAGAATTGCATCGAAACAATGGAGATCATCCGCGCCTCCGGCATACCGCACGAGTTCCGCACGACGGTCTATCCGCATCTGCATTCCGCCGAAGATCTCATGTGCATCGCTTCGCGTCTCGGCGCAGGCGATCGGTACGCGCTCCAGGAGATGCGCTACGAAAAAACATTGCAGCCGGAACTTCCATACGCAGCCGCACTCGATCTGCACGCAATCGCCGAACGAATACGCGTCGCGCAGCCCGGCCTACAAGTCGAAGTACGCGCGTGATATACTAAGCACAGAGTCTTCCTTTCGTTATTCATCTTTCACTTCGTATGGACGCTTCCATGAAGGCACGGTGGGTCTTGCGCATCGCCGTCGCCGGCGAGTTCGTCGGACACGGCATGTTCGCGCTGCAAGGCAAGGCGGATTGGCTTAAATGGATCTCCCAACTGACGGGCGTCGACGCAGCTACGGCGGCCACGCTCCTGACGTTGATCGGTCTGTTCGACCTCGTCATCGCTCTCATTGTGCTCGTGAAACCGATCAAGGCCGCGCTTCTCTGGGCCGCGTTCTGGGGCGCCTGGACGGCGCTCGTGCGTCCGCTCGTCGGCTTGCCCATGTGGGACTTCGTCGAGCGCTGGGCCAACTGGGGCGCGCCGCTCGCCCTCCTGTTGCTC
>CAZKMF010000129.1:0-2607 GCA_964553975.1 uncultured Gammaproteobacteria bacterium
ACGATGCTGGCCTTCGCGCTCGGCACGCTGCCTGTGCTGGCGTTGATCAGCTTCAGCACCTTTAGCGTCGAACGCAGTGCGAGGAAGGGTGTCTTCTTCAAGACGGCAGGGTTGATCGTCATTCTCTTCGCGTTGTTCAACATCGTAAACGCGCTCGTCGCGGCAGGCGTCTTGCCTCCGATCTTCAACTTCTAGATATGAAAGCAAGCACCATTATCATCGTTGTCCTTGTCGCCTTCGGCGCGCTGCTCCTGTTTCGAGGGAATGGAGACGGAACGCCGAGTGTCTCTGCACCGGCTTCGAACGTCTCGATCGTTGACGGGCAGCAGATCGTGCGCATCAGCGTGAAAGGCGGGTATCAGCCCGGGGTGAGCACCGTCAAAGCCGGCGTGCCTACCACGCTGCGTTTCGAGACGAACGGTACGTTCGACTGTTCCTCCAGTGTTCGTATCCCGGCTTTCAATATCAGCCGCATCTTGCCGCCAAGCGGCACGACCGATATCGCGCTCGGCAGCTTGTCGCAAGGAACGATCCAGGGTACCTGCGGTATGGGTATGTACCGTTTCAGCCTCGATGTGCAAGGATAGAGGTGTAAACTCTCACCCCCCCAATCCTTGTGAAAGACTTGAAGAACGTCGCCTGTCTCATCCGTACCTGGTCGGATAACGCGGGCATCGCAGACACGGTACATCGCGCGATCACATCGGAGATTGGACATGTGCTTGTCGTTGTAAAAGACGAAGATGCTGGGCATGAGCGAAGCGTTGCGGCACGGCTTGCTGATCTTATCGTTGCGCATCAAGATCGCATCACGATACTTGCCATGCGCGAAGGGTATTCGTGGTCGAACGCACTCAATTACGGATTTGACGAAGTGCGGCGCATGAACCTGCGGGCGGCCGAGCTCGGCGCGCCAAGGATCGCCTACGTACTCAACGTTTCAAACGAAGCGTGGTACTCGAGAGAAGACGTCGAAGCTTTGCTCACCGAAGCCGAAACCGACGAGTGTATCGGTGCCGTCGGAACGACGTTTCAAGGCTGGCAAGACGATCGCCCGATCGAGCTCGGCGCGTCGTACGCCCATCCGCGCAATACGATGCTGCTCGTGAGATTCAGCGCCTATCTCGCGATCGGTGGATTTGATCCGCGTTGCGATCAGCTTGGCGGACAAGAAGATATTGATTGGCTCATGCGACTCGCGCAGACAGGCGGCCGTTGGTCGCTGATCGATCGGAACGTCAAACTGTTGATCCCACAAGGCTTTGATCAAGTGAAAAAGGAAGCGCGTGAGCGAAAGGCGATGGTAGACATGGCACGCGTGCACGAAGAGGTTGCCGAACGGTTTGCCGAATTCGCGAAGGGGTTGCGTTAAGGCGCTCGGTCGCGGTTTCGTCAGAAAATATGGGTACGCTCTTGCAAAAGAAAAACTCCAACTGTGTTGGAGTTTTTCTGGCAGGGGCGGTAGGAATCGAACCCACGACAAGGGTTTTGGAGACCCTTGTGATACCATTTCACCACGCCCCCGTGTTTTGAATATCGCCACGCTATCACGAAACGGGCCGCGCGGCAAGGCCTGTGCTTACGCCTTTTTGGCGAGAATCAGAAGGTTGTCGCGGAGTGGCAGCGGGATGCCGATCAGGGAGAAGATCCTCTTCGCGAGGATTTTTTTGATGCTGCTCGGCAACGTCAGCCCCGTCCAACGGGCGAAGGTGCTGACGATGTACGGCAACGTGAACGTCTTGATCGGATTCTTCGCTTCAATAATTTCAAATCCACGTTCCCTGAGCATGCGGCCGAGGGCACGTCGATTGAAGATGTAGATATGTTCCGGCGGGACGAGCGCGTGCCAGCGCGGACCCATGAGGCGCGCCCACCAGCTGTCGACGTCGGGTGTATTAATGGCAAGGAGTCCGCCTGTTTTGAGAAGTGTGCGGCAGCGATCAAGCGCGGCGAACGGATCAGGAACGTGTTCGATTACGTCCCAAAGCGTCAGGACATCAAAACTTCCATCGGCGGCGGAAAAACCATCGAGCGTCGCGCACTCCATTTTTAAGCCTTTAGCAACGCCGAGCGCGACGCTGTGTGCCGAGATGTCGATGCCTTGCGCCTGCCAAGCGGCCTCGTTGGCTAAGCCGACGAAGTGTCCTGTCGCCGCGCCGACGTCGAGAAGCCGCCCCCTCGTCGGAAGTTGCGACGCGAGTTTCTTCAAAAACTTTCTAAAAAAGCCTTCGAGTACCGATTTGTCGGCATCGTAGTCGACGTAACCGAATCCCGCCTTCGCGCCGCTGAAATAATCCGACTGATAGATCTCTTGCGGCGGCGTTTTCAAAAACGGCCACACGAAGAGGAGGCCGCAAGCGGGGGAGCGCCAAAAGTCGTACCCGTTCTTTTTGGCGTAGGCGACGGCAGGGTCTCCGCAGACGGGGCAGACAGGGTTCATAGAGCCCATTCTACCAAGCGGCCGCCGGTTGCCTAGGGGCGGTCGCCCGTGTACGATGCAGCTACTATGTGGGTGC
The DNA here is from genome assembly GCA_964553975.1 of uncultured Gammaproteobacteria bacterium. Classification (GTDB taxonomy): domain Bacteria; phylum Patescibacteriota; class Patescibacteriia; order SG8-24; family DYFX01; genus DYFX01. The sequence continues at coordinate 2,517 of CAZKMF010000129.1, forward strand.
AAAAAGCCCTTCAAATTCGTGCTGCCGTCCGCGACGTCCTGCGCGGTTCCGGCACGCTCTCCGAGCGTCTCGAACGCAACGCGGACGCGCT
>CAZKMF010000130.1:0-2551 GCA_964553975.1 uncultured Gammaproteobacteria bacterium
AACTGATCAGCGATCGTGAGAGCACCCTGCGTGCTGTTCACGAAGATCTCTGTCGTACCTGTTGCGGCGAGGTACGTCTGGTTCATGGAAGGTGTCGCGCCACCGCCGTCGATCTGCGTGAAGGAAGCGCCGTTATAAACATAGAGGTGGTCGCCGGTCGAGTTCCAAACAATGTCGCCCTCCGCTGTTCCCGTGACAGCTGAAGGAACGCCGGCAAAGGTCGGGACTTGGAAACCTTGGTTGACCGCGTGCGCAGGCGCAATGAGCCGGTTAATGAACCGCGTTGAAGTCGCGCTGATAGCGAAAAGACGGTTCGCGAAGCTGTCCTGCACCTCAAAGATATTGCTGGACTGATCGACAGCGCCTTGAAACACGAACTGCGCCGTCGAAGACGCCGCCGTCGCAAGAAGCGAACCCGTTTGGGTGATGTCACCTTCCTTGTCGATCTGGAAGCGAGCGGAACCGTTCGAAGCGATGCCGAAGAGCGTCTCGTTGCTCGCGGCGGCTGCCGGGTTGATGTACATCGAGCCGTCCGCGATGCCCGTACCCTGCGGATCGCCCGTGATCGTCAGGTTGCCGTTGACGGTCGTCGACGGGATGTACGCTGTGGTGGAGCCAGAGCTCGTGACGTCGAGATCGTCGAGGCGATCAGCGTTTAAGGCGTAGGGAGCCGCGGAAATACGCTTACGAGGCGTCATTTCGGAGTCGGCACCGATCGTAATGCCGAGGAGAACGACGTTGTTGTCGAAGAGACCGTCCGGAATCTCGTTGTCCGAGTCGGCCGCGTTGCCGAGGAGTGTCGAGAAGACGCCTCCGGTCACGGTCACGGACTTGGCGGTGGGGGTACCGCAAGTGCCTTTGACCGTGTAGAGACAGTTGCCAGCGCCGTCGTAGAAGCCGAACTTCACGTTCAACGCACCGTTCGGGACCTGGACACCGCCGGAGTCGGTCAGGCGGGCCTGGTAGTTCAGGACCTTGGGGACGGAGTTGGCGGCGTGAGCCAACGGCACCTGGGAAATAAGGCTAAATACCAGGAAAACCGCGGGGAAAACGGCTTTGATGGCACGCCGGAGGGGTTTCTTGAACGAAAAACCGCCAGGGTGCATAAAACCACCCCGGCGGCCGGTACAAAAACCGCTAATCCGAGCCATGAAATTGTAAAAGCTCCCCCCCATTTGTTTTTGTTTTTCCTCAGGTCTCGGCAAGAGCCTGTGGATACATAGATAATTTTAGCATTTTTTGGCCGGAAAATCAAGGCTAAGAACGATTTACGCCTAAAATTCGCAAATCCTTTCTCGTGGAGTGTGAAACTGCTACACTGAAGTCATGAGAATTGGCATCGATGCGCGGTTTTTTGGACCTGTCGGCAAAGGGCTCGGCCGCTATACCGAAAGGCTCATTGAGAACCTGGAACGGGTCGGCAGTGAGCACGAATTTGTGATCTTCCTCCGAAAGGAGAATTTTGACTTGTATCAGCCAAAATCTGCACGTTTTCGCAAGGTCTTGGCCGATTTTCCCTGGTACTCGCTCGCGGAGCAGATACGCTTCCCACTCCTGATTGCCCGGGAACGGATCAACCTCATGCACTTCCCGCATTTCAACGTGCCGGTCTGCACGCCTTGTCCGTTCGTCGTGACAATTCACGATCTCATCCTTTTCCGCTTTCCGACCCGTCGCGCCTCCACGCTGAGCGCCCCGATGTACGCCTTGAAATACGGGGCCTACCTCCTGACGATCCGGCTCGCCGTTCGCCGCGCGAAAAAGATCATCGCCGTCTCGGAGTACACAAAAAAAGACATTGTCCGTTCGTTGGGAGTAACAGAAGAAAAAATCGTCGTCACGTATGAAGCTTCGGACGGCATCGAGGCCGGACAGCTCACCATCCCGGGTACGTTCGATCCGCTGGCGAGAGGCATCCATCGACCGTACTTCCTCTACGTCGGCAACGCCTATCCGCACAAAAACCTCGAACGACTCCTGACCGTCTTCAAGCAACTGCGGGCGTCCGGAGTCGACGCACAGCTCGTGCTCGTCGGCAAAATGGATTACTTCTACGAGCGACTGGCGACCGAAGCGGAAAAGCTCGGCCTTCTCAAAGAAAAAGACGTCGTCTTTTACGGATACGCGACGGAAGCGGAGCTCGCCGGACTCTATCGAAACGCGCGTTTGTACGTATTCCCCTCGCTCCTCGAAGGTTTCGGTCTCCCACCGCTTGAAGCGATGCGATACGGAACTCCTGTCGCCGCTGCCGACTCCTCCTGTCTTCCAGAAGTGCTGGGCGACGCCGCCACCTACTTCAACCCAGAAGACACCGACGCGATGGTACGCGCGCTGAAGAACGCGTTTACGGACGAGTCGCTGCGCAGAACGCTTTCGGACCGAGGACGATCGCGCGCGGAACGCTACACCTGGAAGGAATGCGCGCTGCGCACCTATCAGACTTATCTTTCTTCCCTTCGACCATGACCGACTTCGCACGGAGCGAACTGACGGATGAAAAAGGCGACCGGCGCAAAGACGTGCCGATCCACGGTTCTTCGTTCGTGTCTCC
>CAZKMF010000131.1:0-1772 GCA_964553975.1 uncultured Gammaproteobacteria bacterium
AGGCGCTTGGCGAAGAAGTCGTCGAGTTCCGGCGGTTTGATCTCGTGAACACCCTTCAAATCAACGGTAAATTCAACCTCTTTGCCGGCGAGGTTCTTGTTCAGATTGTCCTTCGGGAAGGTGAGGGTAAACACTTTCTGCTCGCCCTTCTTCATGCCGTGGAGCTTCTCATTGAGTCCCGGAACGTAGTACGGCTCGCTGAGGTAGATGACGTGGTTCTTGGCGACACCGCCTTCGACCGCGACACGATCGATCGCCATCGCCATATCGACGGTGACTTTATCGGCCGGACCGACTTCGCGTTCAACCTCCACTTCCGCGCTCTGCATCTTGCGAAGTTCGGAAATAACTTTTTCGATTTCCTCCTCTTTGACCGAAACATCCTTGCCTTCGATCTTGATCGAAGCGTAGTCGGCCATTTTTTTGATAGCCGGAAGAAGCGAAACTTTCGCGGTGAAGACAACTTCGTTGCCAGGCGCGGCCTTCTCGACGTTGATCGACGGCTCGCCGACGGTTTCGAGATTTTCCTTTTTCACGATCTCGACCAATTCCTTTTGTACGAGGCGCGGCAACGCTTCCTCGAGAATTGCCATTTCACCGACGCGCTTGGCGACGATGTCGTAGGACGCTTTGCCGGGACGGAAACCCTCAATTTTCACCTTCTGTGAAAGTTCGGTGGCGGCGCGCTCCATAAACGGCTTGAGCTCGGAAGCTTCGACGGTCACGCGGATTTCTTTCTGACTCTTCGGCAGGTCTTTGATGTCGTACTTCATAGTTGAGGAAATGGGGTGAATCCCGCCCAGTGTGGCGGAAAATGTCGTCAGCGTCAAGATTGAAAAGAAAAAGACCCGCGGGGCGGGTCATTCGATGAAGATGGACCAGTGATGTGCGCTGTCTTCGGGGACAAGCGGCAGACGTCCGATCGGCATGTTGGAGCGGAAGATCTTGGCCAGAGGTAGCAGACGCCCGACCATCACATGATCGTTGATCAGGGCGTAGGCAAACAACTGGCAGAAGAACATCAGAATGCTGTCCTCGAAAATCCGAGCGAAGCCGCCGTACCGGGTTTCGAACAGGATGTCGAGGAGTTTGGCGTCCACGAACAGCTCCTTCATGCGAGCTTCCAAGCCGCCGCGCAGGCTGTGGCGGTGCTGAAGTTCGTGCGCCTTGTCTCGCGCGACATCGTGCGGCGCCCGCTCAAGCAGGTAGGAAACCGATCCGCTCTCCGCCAGCGAATACAGCACCATCTGTCCGGCAGGCTCGACGCCGATGAGTTGCGTGAGACTGTGCGTCGTGATGGTCACCTTGTCGGGCTCCGTCGCGGAGATCGCCGCCAGCACCTGACGGATGTCGTTCATATGCTGCTGCGCCTCTCCTTCCGGCCGCAGTCGGAAGGGACCGCTCTTGAGACGATCAACGAACTTCTCCAGCGTCTCGAGCGCCAGGGTGATGAGCTCGTTCTTCACGCCCGTGGCATTCAAGTAGGAACGCACGCGCAGGGTTTCCGCGAGTTGGAGGAGAGACACTTCACGCTCCTTAATCTGTAGAGAGAACTGCCGCCGTTATACCCGCGGAGCACGACCTTGTCAATGAAAAAACACCGGTTTCAGCCGGTGCTTCCGAGCGTGAGAGACTCCCCGCGATACGCTTGGTCGACGAAGCGCGGCAGGAGGGGCAGCATGTTCCACACGAAGTGGGCCGTGAAGGCTCCAGCCAAGCCGCAGGAGCGGAACATGACGGCCATCGGAATGCCGAGAAGGAACTGCGGCAAG
>CAZKMF010000132.1:0-2026 GCA_964553975.1 uncultured Gammaproteobacteria bacterium
ACAATCGTGATTTTCTTTTTCGGATAATCGGCTTTCATGATCGAGGCATCGATGATCGGGCTCTTCTTGCCGCCTTCAACGAAATAGACGCCGCCAGTTTTTTTGTCTTGAAGCAAGGCGCCCGTCGGATAGGCGCTCTTCAGCGTAATCGCGTCGCCGTCGGCGTATGGCTCAAGGTCCTCGGGATCGACGTCATCGATTTCTTCCGGATTGAATCCGATCGAGCGGAACACGGCCATTGACTCGATCGGACGCTTTTTGTCGCCGACGAGTAGATAAATCGTGCCGTTCGCAGGCGTGCGCACGAGCGAGTAGTCGGCGAATTGGATCGCTGCACCGTCTTCAAGGCCAGCGATGACCGTGTCGGATACCGTAATGATCTTATTGGGATCGACACGCGTGTGGAGCGCGCTCTTGTTGGCAAATTTGCGCTTCAAACCGCCCTGAATCAGGTAGGCGACGCTGTTCGATCCCTTTAGGACGGTGCCGTCGGGATAGCCGACGGAAAACCAGTTGTCCCAAATGCGGCGCAGGTTGCTGTTGCCGTGCAGATGAGGCGTGTACGTAAAGAGTATCGCTGACGCGAGGTTGGCAGGCACGACGCGCTGACCATCAATCGTCGCGGCGACGCCGGGGAAGTAGCCAAAGGTGCGCGTGGCGCCGGCATCGGACTTGTCGTAGATGTAACGGACGAACGCGGCGGAGTTGATGATCTGCGAAGCGAAGCCTCGATAGCGCTGCCAGCTGGGATCGTCGCAGGTGGAACCGTCCGGTCGACCATAACCGGCCGCCCAATCGATCTGGCACTTGCTGGGGTTGCGATCTTCGACCAAACTTTGCTCCTTTTGGATGAGCGCGAGTAGGAAGCGGGGATTCACGCCTGAAGCCTTGCCGTAGTAGTCGATGATATCGCCCGGTTTCTTCTGCGTACCGTCGAGATCAGTGAAGGTCATCTTAGAAATCGCGCCGCCATGGGCTTCCAGGAACTGCTGCGAAAAACCGGCCGGCACGTTCGTGTCGGTCAGATCGTCATCGGAAAGCACGTACCCAAGGTCGGTGTCAGCCGCACGCACGGGCAGGGCCGAGAAAAGCAGTGAAATCTGCAGAAAAATCAACAGGAATTTTTTCATAGGCGTGCGAATTCTACCACGTCGGACGACGCTTTGACAATCGTAAAAAAAGGTTTTAGCCTATCCGAAGACCATAGGAGGGTACGATGTACGTTTGGATCATTGTCTCCGCGATTGCCGTGATCGGCTTCGTCTTTCTTCTCAGGGCTGCGTACCGGAGGGGAAGAAGGCGTTCAATGAGGGCCTGCGCAGCCAAGGGCGTCTTCTTCGTCACCCTGCTTCGTCAGGGTGAGAAGGTCTGGTGCCGCATGACCGGCGGACACGTGTACGAGATCGAGTATCTTCGCACCTACCTCGACCGCCGCTTCTTTCGTCTCACGCGACTCTCGTTCGATCTGACGGGTACCGAGATTGTGCAACGCGTGCACCCGGAGTCGTTCTTCCGGCACGACGAGCTGAAGGTCGGCGACAGCTGCATGTGCATCCCGGAACCGGGCCGCACCAGCCCGATCACCGAGATCTCCGTCACGCCGCTCGTTCCTCTGAGGCGCGCCGCTGACGGTCAGGTCGCGCACAGGACCGTCTACTCCTAGATACGCAGGCCCCGCGCGGCCTGTTTTTTTGTGCGTTGCCGGCTGAACCGGGTGGCAGTACAATAAAACAATATGGGAACACCAGCCACTTTTCGCGTTGCCCGAGCTTCCGGACTCGTCATTCTGAACCTCGCCGTCGCTCTCACTGTCCATGTCGCCTGGTCGACGTGGCTGCCTTCGGCTGATGCCGCGCTAAAACCCGCGGCACCGCTCACGGAAGAGCATCGTATGGTGCGCACGATCGCGAAAGCTTCGCCATCCGTCGTTTCGATCGTCGTCGAAGAGTCGGCCAAAGGAAACGGCGACGGCAATGTCCAGATCGGAAAGGGGACGGGTTTCATCGTCGCGCCGAATGGACTGATC
>CAZKMF010000133.1:0-12597 GCA_964553975.1 uncultured Gammaproteobacteria bacterium
GACGAGATCGTCGACACCAAGCGCATCGCGCATATCGAGAAGGAGATCGCCAAGCTGAAGCGTGACACGCAGAAGGTCACGCGGCAGCTCGCGGCACTGACGCCCGAAGAGATGGCGAAGACACTCAACACGTGTCTCCCGCACTTCAAGGACGGTCAGGGCCGCCCGATCAAGCTGTACTTCGTCCCGAGCCCTGTCTACGACAAGGCGATCGGCGAAGAGACGGCGGTCAGGCTGGTGGATCTGCGCAAGCAGGGTGCGATGCGCGTGCTCAAGACGGGCGGCGATCGCCTCCCGCTCTGGGAAGGCAAGCCGCATCAGCGGAACCTCGAGGTGCTCACGCTCGACAAGCAGGCGTGGCTCCGCGGCGACTATCACTCGACCCCGGTGCAGCGGCGCATCAAGGACAAGCGTCGCCAGACCTCGTCCGGCGTGCAGATCGACATCCAGGTCGTCGGTTCGGTCGGCGTCTCGATCATGAAGCCCGAAGGCAACTGGCCGATCGGTTTCGTGGCCGTGCCCGCTTTGCACCGACTGGACGACACGGGCGTCGCCGAAACCCAGGTCGGCGTGCAGGTGCTCGAGATCGAGCACGCGCGCCGCAACCCGACGTTGCGCAGCTACTCCTTCAAGGACATGCTGAGCCACGAGCGTAGCTTCATCGGCATGCCGCAGGACCCGTCCCCCAAGCAGAAGATCTGCCTCGAAGTGCTGCGACGCCACGGTCGTTCGACGACCGGGTTCATCGCCGGCGAGGTGCGACTCAGCAAGGAGGACGTCAGCGCGGCGCTCAAGCCACTGCTCGCGACCAAGTACCACAAGCGGTACAAGACCTGGCCCGGTCTCGTCTACGACGAGCTTTCCGATCGCTGGGACTTCGACCTCTCGTGGGTGCAGCGCGAGCTTCGCTACGGCGCTCCGCAGGGAGAGCTGAAGCGGGACATCGTGGTCGCCATCTGCTGCATTCACGCCGGTTCGCGCGATACCGACTACAAGCACTTCCTCACGGAAGTGCCCAGGGTCATGCTCGAGCGCGGCGCCAAGATGCTCGTCAGCGCGGGCGATCACGTCGAGGGCACGTCGCACGACATGCTCATGAAGGACGAGATCATCCTCGGTCTCGACAACACCCGGCAGGAGCGTCTGGCGGCCCACATGATCGCCACGGTGCTCTACAAGGTGTTTCAGGCGCGATTCGACGCGGCGGTCAAGACGTCCGTGCCGAAGAAGCGCGAAGAGATCACGGCGCTTGTCGACGAGGCGCTGCCCATGTTCCGCTACGTGCCGGGCAACCACTGTGGTTGGATCAGCCGAGCGGGCGTGCAGCCTCTCGCGACGATGGTGCGCGAGATCGAGAAGCTGCTCACGCAGTGGATCGAGGAGCACCTCGCGAGCAAGAACCTGTTCGTCGACCGGATCATGCGTCTGGTCGGGCGGCACGTCGAGACGGTCGGAGACGGCAAGTTCACGCTTCCGTCCGGCGTCCGCATGGGTATGACGCACCCGCACATGGGCGGTTCCGAGACCATCTCGAGTTCCGCGCAGAAGGCGCTGATGCTCTACCGCGACTGCCAGGCGGTCGTCATCGGCAACTTCCACACGGCTGTCGTGGTCGAAGAGTGGGATCAGAAGCTGGGGCAGCGCGTCTGCATCCAGATCCCCACGATGAAGCACGACTCGCCGTTCGAGCATAGCAAGCTGAAGACGGTCGATCAGGGGTTCGGCGTGATGGAAGTGGACTCGATCCGCGACCGCATCGTCGGCACGCGAACGACCTTCTACAGCAACGACAAGATCAAGCCCGGAGAGAAGCGCTGGGACAGCGAGAAGCCGTTCCAGGACTTCCTCGACCAGCAGGGCATGAAGCGGTAACACGAACCTGCGACGCGTCGCAGGTTTTTTCTTTTAGCGCGGCGCTTGCGGCGTCGGCGAGGCGGCAGCCGGCGTAAACCCCTTCGAGCCAGGTTTGACGACGGAGAGATCGAAACCAAGGTCTTCTTTTATGACAGCAAAAAGCGATGGTTGATTGAGGGTAAACAGGTCGCCGCGACCGCGCGGGTCGAAGAGGAAACCGCCGAAGACGTAGGTGTCCGCTGGTCGCGCGGCCGCGTCGACGCGCGCGATAATGGCCTTGTCAGCCGCCGTGACGTTCCGTTCAAGCGGGACGATGGCGTACAACGCGAGGCTGCGGCTCACGCCAACCGTGGCATCGAACGTAAAGACCGCCGTTTTCTTTTCGAGGAGCGCGGCTTTTACGTTTCCGTTCGCGTACGCCAGTTCGGCGGCGGGGGAGAATTCGAGGGTGAGACGCGTCCAGCGAGCGTCTAAAATTTTCTCGCTCAACACTTTTTCGACGATGCCCGATTGCATCATGACACGCTGCGCGCCTTCAAAGACGACGCTGCTTTTTCCGTCTGCGGACGTTAGCGTTGCTTTTGTGAGCGTTAATTCGGCGCGAATCGCTCCGTCCGGAAGATTGGGCGAAGAAGCGAGATAAAGGTTGAGGACGCTGTTGCGTGCCTTTTCCGCCGTTGCCGGCGTTTCCGTCGCGGAGCCCGTGACGGGGCGACGCATCCAAGGAAGCGGCGCGACGCCCAGCCGCGGCGCGATCAAGAAAAACCAAAGCGCGAAAGCTCCGATTGCGAGAATGGCGGCGGCGAGCACAATGGAAAACGTCGAGCGTTTCATACGCCTCCAGTATACACGGCCTTGGGGAAAAGCGTTGTTGACATTCAGCCCCTCGAAGACTAAGGTTGGACGGCATTTCATCATGAAAACAGCTGAATCCGTCACTGAAGGCCATCCCGACAAAGTCTGCGATCAAATCGCGGACGCGTTGTTGGACGAATATCTGCGCCGCGATCCTCGGAGCCGCGTGGCGTTGGAGGTGTTTGGTTCGCACGGCATGCTCATGGTCGGCGGCGAAGTCACTTCGCAAGGGGAAGTCGATATCGAAGCGATGGCGAAGCACGTCTACAAGCAGATCGGCTATGAAGACGAGCTTGAAGTATTCGTGAATATCGAACTTCAATCCGGCGACATCGCGCAGGGCGTCGACGTCGGCGGAGCGGGGGATCAAGGCATCATGTACGGCTACGCCTCGATCGAAACGCCGAGTTTCATGCCGGCGCCGATCGCTTACGCGCACGCGCTTTCAACGAGCTTGGCCGACCTGCGCCGCCACGATCCTTCCTTTTCCTGGCTTCGTCCCGACGGTAAAACGCAAGTGACGATGGATCACGGACGCGTCACGACCGTCGTCGTCTCGACGCAGCACGCGCCGGACGTCGCGCAAGAAGAAATCCGCGCGCGCGTTTCCGAACGCGTGATCACTCCCGTCATCGGATCGCTTGATGGCGTCGAGATTCATATCAATCCAACGGGACGTTTCGTGGTCGGCGGTTTCACGGCCGACACCGGACTGACCGGCAGAAAGCTGATGGTCGATACGTACGGCGGCATCATTCCGCATGGCGGCGGCGCCTTTTCCGGCAAAGACTCCACCAAAGTCGATCGTTCGGCCGCCTACATGGCCCGTTTCGCCGCCAAAAATCTCGTGGCCGCGGGATACGCGAAAAAGTGCATGGTCTCCGTCGCCTACGCGATCGGCAAGGCGGATCCGGTCATGTTGACCGCGCGCTCCGAAGACGGCCGCGACTTGTCGCCGCTCGTCCAAAAATATTTCGACTTCCGCCCGCAAGCGATCATCGAACGCCTCGATCTGCGCAAGCCGATCTTCCGCGCCTCGGCCGCCTACGGCCACTTCGGCCGCGACCAGTTCCCCTGGGAACGCCTCATCGAACTGAAATAGAAACCCCGACGCGTTCGGGGTTTTTGTGATAGAGTGAACGTATCTTATGCGCACAAAAACATTCATTATCGTGGCGGTCGCGGTCCTTTTCTTGGCGGCGTCGGGGATGGCGTACGCCTTCCGTGGCGCGATTCGCGACACCATCGCCATTCGAACCAAACCGACGTTGCCCGCTCCGCAACCGTACGTGCCGCCCGCGCAACCGGCGAGCGAGCCGCTGCCCGTGACGCAGCCCACGACGCAACCCACGCCGAGCGCGCAACCAACGCCGGTATCCGAACCGACGCCTTCTCCGGAACCGAAACCGGTCGCAAAGGGGATTAATCTTGCCGTGCCGTTCACGTCGCAGGCACCGAAAGCTGATTGGAGCATGCCGTATCAGGAGGCGTGTGAAGAAGCGTCATTGCTCATGGTGAACGCCTACATGACGAACGCCGGAGCCTTCACGCCCGACATCGCCGACGCGCAAATCCTCGCGCTCGTCGAGTGGGAAAAAAATCGTTTCGGCTATTACGAAGACACGACCGCGGAAGAAGTCGCGACGATCGCGCGCGAGCGCTTCGGTTACGCCAAGAGTCGCGCCGTGAAGATTGCTTCGATCGACGATGTAAAAGCGCAGCTTGAGAAAGGCACGCCCGTACTCGTGCCGGCGGCCGGACGTCTCTTGCATAATCCAAACTTCAGCGGCGCGGGCCCGCTTTACCACATGCTCGTTGTGAAGGGGTACACCAAGGACGGAAAAATCATCACGAACGACCCCGGAACGCGGCGCGGCGCCGACTATCTCTACCAACCGGACGTGTTGTGGAACGCGCTGCATGATTGGAATGGCGGAGACGTCGAAAACGGCGCGAAAATGATGGTCGTTGTCGCAAAATAAATACCGCTTCAAAAGAGAAGCGGCAGTACACCTTGAATGCCGAGGTGTTGGAGGAGCGCGAGCGTTTGAATGCCGATGTCGGCCAAGAGGAGCCACCAACAGACGCGGCCGTACCGCGTCGAGTTGTGCGCGACAACGGCGAGCATTGCGCTGAGCAGGAATCCGACACCTGTTTTGATGGCCAGAAACGCTCCGTCGCCGAGATTGAGCCAGGCTTGGGCGATCGGATTCGTTTCGTAGCATCGTCCGGAATCCATGGCGGCCAAGGTCGCGACGGCATCGAAGACGTGCAGCAGGAACAAGAGTGTTGCCGTCAGAACGATTACGACGCGCGCTGGCGGCGTCCAACGAAATTCCGACATGCGTCCTCCCGAGTTGAGCCGAATCTACGTTCGTGGTATCACGGAGGCATCATCACGTCAATCTATGGAATTTCTCACGTTCGATATCGAGGAGTTGTACCAGGCGGTCAAAGAACGGGCGATCGCCGAAGGTGCGTACACGCACGAAGAGTGGTCTGACGTCATCGATATGACGCTTCAGGACCGGGAGGAGTTTTCGGAGGTTCATGACGACGAGGAACTCTCGGCAGTCAAAGAACAACTGAAGGAACGGTACGCCGATTTCAAGCGGGACGTTCCGGAGGCGTAGGGCATTGACGCTTGATCGAAAACGGCGTATTCTGCCATCGATTGGGTCGGTAGCTCAGTCGGTAGAGCAACAGCCTTTTAAGCTGATGGTCCCGGGTTCGATCCCCGGCCGACCCACCATGTAAAACACTCCGTTCAGACGGAGTGTTTTTCTTTTGCTATACTGGTGGCATGACCTTCGCCTTTTCGTGGGAACTTCCCGCAGCCGTGATTGGAGCTTTTGCCGTTTGCGCGGCGGGGTTTGCGATCATTGCTGCTGTGGCGCGGTCGCATCATGGCCCATCGCACGTCGAGCTCGTCCTTCTGGGGCTTTTGGCGATTTCCGGCGTCTGGACCTGGAACACGCGCGTCGCCGTCGCACAGCGCCTGTTTCCCGACGAGACCGGCGTGCTCGAAGAGCACGTCGGCGAGCAAATATTGAACCACAGCGACTGCGCGGCTTTCGTGGCGCGCACGGGCCAAGGGGACGACGACGGGGCCGTCTGCACGGTACGCGTCTTTGCCGCGCGCGGACGCTACTTCGCGCCAGAGGCGCCGCGCAAATCATTCGAGTCGCCATGCGACGTCACCCTGAGTCCCGAAGTGCGCACATGGACGTTCGCGGTTGGAGCGTTGCACGATTGGTGTGATCGTTGATTTACCGAAACGTTGCGCTGCCTCCGCGGTTTGCAGCGACGACGGCGTACCAGACCTGTCCCCGCGAGAAGGGGATTTTTTGTCCGTCGGCGGCCAGAACCTCAGTGCGTTCCGCTGCTGAAGGTTTCTGCCATGTACCGAACAAGGCGACGCCGCTCCGGAACACCGTTGCTGTGCCCGTGCCTGTCGTGGCGATACCGATGAGCCCCTTTCCGTGCGGGTCGTCGATTGGTACAAGGCGCGTTTCAAGAACGACGACAGTTTTCGGAATGATGGCCGTGCCGTCCCGATCGAACGCTTGTCGGCCACCTCGCCAAAGTTCGTATCCGCCCATGCGCGCGTTCCAACGGAACTCCTCCCGCTCGCCGTTTTCGGCGTACGTTACGGTGATACGCGAAGCGGGCGTGCCGGTCGCGGAGGCGGAATCGCGAGGCGAAAGATCGAAGGCGTCGGTGGTCGCGCTCCATTTTTTTGAGGTAATCAACGCGCGCAAGCGTTCTGAGGAGGTATATGTGTTGTGCGGCGCGTCGCGGCGCGTGTCGCGCCAGTAAGCAGCGCCGTTGCTGAACTCGTTGGCGTCGTTCAAACCGGATCCTGGCCGCGCAAGATCCGAGAGCGCTTCGTCACTGCCGCCGACATGACCGTAGACCGCGTCGGCTTCGCGCGCCCAGTTCAAGAAATACGGACGCGCGCTTCTGACCGGACCGATCTCTGTCGCGCTGGCGCTGCGGAAGATCGCCATTATCCGCGTCAGTCCGCCTTCAACAAGCGTTTCCCAGATGGTATCGGCTTTGGCCAGGCCGGACTGGGGTCGGGCATCGGGATGATTGTCGATCATGATTGCGAGTGGTCGCGTGTGGTCAATGACAGGCGCAGGCACGGAAGCACCGACGGGGGTCGGAGTGGGCGGTGTAGCGGGATGCTTCCTTGGAAGAGCCTTCGCAAAAAACACGGCTCCGGCGAGCAGGAGCACGATGGCAGAGGCGACGATCTTCGCGATTTTTTTCTTGTTGGTGGGTGACATATTTCACCATCGTATCTTTCAAAAGGTTAATTGACAATCGCTTTTTTTCTTGATGAAGTTGCGCTCGGACCATCTTGGTCCGTCTTACCTTAACCGGGGAGCGCCACATGCCGAAGTTGGTCAAAGCGACGCTTTCGATGGGCGACCATCACCTCGGTGAAGGTGACGCCACGCCGAAGCTCGAGGATTTTCCGCACGAAATCGGACGCGCCTACGTCGAAATGCTCGAAGCGCATCTTCAGGCGATCGGTGCCGGTGTTGAGTATGACCACGTTATACTCGGCGATTGGTTCGATCTCCTAGCTGTTCGCTACAAGGGGCGCTACGGCGTCGTGCCGTTCGAAGAGGCGGGTCTGGCCAAAGTTGAAACCGTGTTGAAAGCGCACGAGACGTACATCGCCGCGATGCGCGAATTGCTCGTGCGGTATCCGAATCTGCGCTACCGGATCGTCATCGGTAACCACGACTTGGAGTTCCGTTGGATCAGCGTGCAGGAATCGATTATCCGCGCGCTTGCCCCGGAGAACGCGACACACCGCGTCACGTTCCATGAGGAATGGGCGGTCGGCGAGACGGTACTCCACGTGCACGGCGACGCCTACGATTCCTTGAATGCGAATCCTTCTCAGGAAGAGGCCTTCAAGGAAGACGTCATGATCAGCCGCACGGTCATCGCGCTCGTCTTCATCGTTTCGCTCGTCTTCGGAGGCGCGCTCACGCGCGTTATCTTCGCCTGGGTTCCGTACACGATCGGCGGCATCGCCCTCGGTACGATTCTCTCGTATCTCGTCTTGCTCATTACGCTCCGCGGCATCGCCGGCTGGCTGGCGTTCCGTTTCGGCCGCACGCTGACGACCTTGAACGTCCGCACGGCGTCGTACATGCATTCCGGCCTCGGCATGTGGCTGAAGCGGCGTTTCTTTCCCGACATCAATCGCCGCGCCGATCACGGCACGATTTACGTGCTCGGTATCGCGCGCAAGCCGTACGCGTCGTTCTTGATCGTACCCGCCTTGCTCATCGAGGCGCTGGCGCACAAGTTCTTCCACGCGTTCCGTCACCCGCGCGATCGGTTTCACCTGAGCGAATTCGGCAATCTGATCTTGAGCACGATGCGACCGGATCAGTACGAGAAGGAGCTCTGCAAGTTTCTCGAAACGAAACCGAACGTGCGGCACATCATCGTTGGTCACACGCACGACACGAAGGTCGTGTCCTACGACATCTCCGGACGCACCGTCATGTATCACAACAGCGGCATCGCCGGCTGGCAGATGCGTACGTCCACTCCCGAGGTGGCATGCCGGACGAATTGGCCCGGCGTCGAAACGTTCTTCCGGCGCGTGGCCTATCATTGGCGCCACGCGCCGTACAAGGCGCTGCTTTCGACTTTGGCCTACGCCGCGTTTCCCGCTCTGCTGTTCCTCTTGCCGCCGCTGCCCGTGCTCGTCTCGCTCCGATGGCCCGCGGCCCTTTTGTCGGCGTTCCTCTTGCTTTGGTGGCAATCGGCCGCCGAATACAAGGACACGATGCTCTTCCGTCACGCTCCGTGCGAGACGCTGGAGTTCGACGAAGGCCCGCCGCAAGTGCGCATTCTGGAGTACGAACAAGGTACGCGCCGCTTCCGCCTTCTGACGGGGGAGGAAGCGACCTGGGATCATCAGTAAACGTCGCCCGTTCCTCGTTCGCGCGGAACGGGTTTTCTTTTTTGAGTCGTCTTGTTTAGGAATTGATATTTTCGCTTTATTCCGCTACGCTTGGCCCAGACTATGAAGAATCAAGCCTTTCTCGCGCAATTGAAAACGGATCACGAAGCGTTCGACCTCGCGCGCCGCGAAATCATCGCTCTTTCGGCGAAAGCCCAAAACGCCTCGAAGCGGGCGATTTTTGCCGTGCAGCGCGAGGATGACGCCGGTGCGAAAGCGCTGCTTGCCGAAGCGGAGGATGTGTTTGAAGCGATTCGCGCGAAAGCGTCCGTGAACGCACGCTTGGCGCACGAGGGCTCGTACCGCGCCGCGCTTGAAGAGTACGCCGAGGCACGCTTCGTTGCGCAGCTTGCTTGGAAAGGTGAAGTATCCGTTTTGGAACATCTCGACGAGGAGACGCAGATCGCGGGTATTTGCGATGCGGTCGGCGAAGCTGTGCGGCTCATGATGCAATTCGTCACGGTCGGACGCGATAGCGAAGCGCGCGAGATGAAAAAACATCTTGACCATCTCGTCGCGGGGCTCGATGCGATGGACTACTCCGGTTACCTGCGCACGAAGTACGATCAAGCGCGCTCTCACTACCGAAAGGCAGAAGAGATTCTCTATGATCTCTCGCTTCGAGGGCGTTAACGCACTCGGCGTCGCCGCGATCGTTCCCGCTTTTAACGAAGAGAAAACCGTCGCTACTGTCGTACGCGCACTTAAGGCAACGGCGTCGATTACGGAAGTCATCGTCGTGAGTGACGGTTCGACGGATCATACGGTTGAAGAGGCGGAGCATGCCGGAGCGGATCGTGTCATCCGACTCGAAACGAACGTCGGCAAAGGCGACGCGCTCTGGCGCGGCGTCGAGGCGACGCAAGCTCGCACCCTCTTTTTCTGCGACGCGGACTTCATTGGGCTTGCGCCGCAGCACGTTGAGCGCTTGCTTGCGCCCGTTCTCGAGGGCAAACTCATGATGTGCACCGGCCTGCGCGATCGCGGATCGCTTCTCACTCCAATGATCGCACATCTGCCGCTCCTGTCCGGCGAACGCGCGCTGAAACGCGAAGTTATCGAAGCGGTGCCGCACCGTTTTTTGAAAGGCTTTCGCGTGGAAATGGCGCTGAATTACTCCTGTCGCGTCCATAGCTGGCCGTACGGCGCGATTCCGACCCTTGGCGTCCGTCAGGTACGCAAGATGCAAAAGATCGGATTCTTGCGCGGGCTCTGGGCGTACGTGGTGATGGTGTGGGAGATTGCCGAAGCGCTCGTGCAGGTGCGTCTGGCGAAACATGAATTTCTACGAACATGAATCTCGATACTCTCGATTTCAAGAACAAGCGCGTGACGATCATGGGGCTTGGCGTGAACCAAGGCGGTTTGGGTATTTCTAAATGGTTTTTGCAGCAAGGCGCGCGTTTGACCGTGACGGATTTGAAAGACCGGCATGCGCTCGAGGCATCAATCGACGACCTTGAGCGCTTGCGCACGAAACTCGGCAAAAAAGCGCACGCGGTACGGTACGTGCTCGGCGAGCATCGCGAGGAAGATTTCAAAAACGCGGATTTGATCATTCAAAACCCGGGCGTGCCGCGCGATTCAAAATTTCTGAAGATTGCGCGCGCAGCCGGCGTGCCGATCGAGTCGGACGTTTCGATTTTTTTCCGCCGCTGCGCGCAACCGATCGTCGGCGTTTCCGGTACGAAGGGCAAAACGACCGTGACGGCGCTGCTCGGCGCGATGCTCGAAGCTTCGTTCGGCGAGGTATTGGTCGCCGGCAATATTCGCAAATCGCCGCACGCCGACTACGACGCCGGCAAGCGGGAGAAAACGCCGATTGTCATGGAGCTGTCTTCGTGGCAGCTTGAAACTTTGAAGTCAGCCAAGATCAGCCCGTCGATCGCGGTTCTGACAAACGTACTGCCGGATCATTTGAACCGTTACGATGGCATGGAAGATTACGCCGCGGCGAAGGAATTAATCTACGCCTGGCAACTGCCGACGGACGTCGCCATCGTTCCGCTTGATAACGCTTATACGAAGAAGATGGGCGCGCGCGTGCGCGGCGAGCGTTTTTGGGCGTCGATGAAGCCGGTTCCGGACGAACAAAACGCCCTTTATTATAAAGGAAAGAAAGCGTTCCTGCGCGCGCAGGGCATCGAGACGCTTTTGTTCGAAAAAAGCGACGTGAAGATGCCGGGCGCGCACAACGAATGGAACGCGCTCTTGGCCGCCGGTGCGGCGTTTTTGCGCGGCGCGCGCCCGCAAGCGATTCGAAAAGCGCTCCGCGTCTTCAAGGGCGTGCCACACCGCCTCGAGCGGGTGCGCGCACTGCGCGGCGTTTCCTATTGGAACGACACGGCTGCCACGACGCCGGAAGCGTCCATTGCCGCCATGAAAACGATTTTCGGACGGAAGAAGGGTATTCTTATCGCTGGCGGCGCCGACAAAGATCTCGTATTCGAGGCCTGGGCTAAGGAAGTGAAGCGTGCGGCAAAAGATGTCGTGCTTTTCGAAGGAACAGCCACGCCAAAAATGAAAAGAGCGCTTGAGCAAGCCGGCGTGCGCGTCGGCGAAACATGTGGTTCGATGCGCGAGGCGGTTTCGCACGCCGCACGTGCCGCAAAAAGGGGAGAGGCGGTTCTGTTGTCCCCTGGATGCGCCTCATTCGGCTTGTTCGTCAATGAATTCGACAGAGGCGATCAGTTCCGTTCGGCGGTTTTGAAGCTTGCGTAAGATCGAGCGAGCGTTCTCTCGGGTGTGGTATACTGCTACGCACAGATCATCTTTTATGCCCAGAAGCGACGTTAAACAATTGCCGCGCCTCGTGATCGCTGCCGGTATCGCATGTGCGACGCTGGCAACCAGCGCTCTTTCCGCCATGGCCGTCACGTCGATCGGTACGGATATCGCGACCGACGGGCTTCTCTCCGTCGCGGGAACCGCGACCCTTGGTGATGCTGTGACGGATACAGCCGTCGTAAACGGCATGCTTGGAGTAAACACGACGACACCGGGCGTGGCTTTGGCGGTTCGCGACACGGCCCCGAGCCCGACCTCCAATATTTTCCAAATCTCCAACCTGAACGACTCGACGCGCTACTTCACCGTCAGTTCGACGGCGACGATTGTCAGTAATCTTACGGTCAATGGCACGTGCACCGGCTGCAGCACGAGCACGAATCTCAACCAGGCGTATCTGAGTTCGACTTCGACCGGAGCGTTTCCCGAACTGTCGATTACGCCTTCGCTCGGCGCTCTTACGCTCGCGGATACGATGAGCGGCACGGGAAACGTTTTTGAAATCCAAAATCGCACATCGGCCGCGGGCGCGTACAGTCAGAGGTATTTTACCGTGAGCGCGACCGCCGTCGGGGTCTTCTCGAATGCGCCGTATGCGACCCTGACGATTGATCACCAGAACTACACGGGTGGCTACGCACTCGGCATCCGCCTGAATGGCACCGACCTTTTCACGGTCGATTATCAAGGAAGCATTGTTGGCCAGCGCGCGCTAACGATTTCGCGCAGCGCCGTCATTGCCGAACAAGCCGACCAGTATTGGGACTATCCCGCACTCGCAATCACGCCCTTCAGCGATTTTAACGACAATTTGATCTCTGCGACGATTGGCGGATCGCCGAGGCTGACGCTTACCTACACAGGCCAGCTCGGCATTCTGACGTCTTCGCCGAGCGCGGAAATCGACGTTCGTGATTCTGCTTCCGTTCCGACGACGAATATCTTGCAGGTCGCGAACCTGGACGATTCGACGCGCTACTTTACCGTCAGTTCGACGTCCACGCTTATTAACACGGATTTGAATCTTGAAGATGGTACCGGCTCCGTCTCAGCGAACGCTGTGACGATTAACGCTGTCTCCGGCGTCATTACGGATACGACGG
>CAZKMF010000134.1:0-6155 GCA_964553975.1 uncultured Gammaproteobacteria bacterium
GTAGCCGTTGTCGAGGTCGTGGCAGCTTTCCCGACGCGTCGAGCAGGAGCAGTCGTGCGGACGGCAGTCGTAGTCGACGTCATGCGGATGACAGTCGTACGGGTTGCAATCCTCCGTGCCGCTCTTTCGATCGTGGCAGGAGAAGTCGTACGCGCTTCCCGGCGCGTTCTTCTTCCAGCCTTCGCCGGAGCGCACGGTGCGGTGATGGAGCATGACGATGCGTTCCCACGTCATGCGCTCGACGGTGCCGTAACCTTTCGTTGGCCGCAAAGCGCGGACAAGCAGGAAGACGATCACCGAGAGCACCACGATCGTGATGCCGACGCCGATCCAGAGCATCTTGCGTCCGGAGGAGTCGAACTCCATGCGGCGCGGCGGCAGGACGAACGACGGCGGTCCTTGCGGGACCGGCTTCTCTCCGCCGCAGCGGAGACACATTCCGTTCGCGTTCCGCTCCTGTCCACCGCAGAACGGGCAGTTCCAGTTCGGACCGGACACGGCCACGGCCAGCTCCTTCGGATCCGTCACCTCGGGCGCGCGCTGGATGTCCTGCGGCGGCTCGTAGGCCTCCGCGGTGTCCTTGCCGCTCCCGCAGGTGTCGCAGACCATCTGCTCACCGCTCAGCTCCTTCATGCACGAACTGCAGTGCCACTTGGTCCTGACGACAACCCTTCGGCTTCGCGTGATGCGGCTCATCTCGTTTTCCCCTTGTAGAAGAACGGTTCCGGACGGGTCAAGCTACCACATTTGCGTGAAAAGTCAAGAGAACGCTATGGTAGAGCCATGACCTCCACCGAAGAAGTGAAGCAAAAGCTGGACCTGATCGACGTGGTCGGCGAATACGTCCGGCTCAGCCCGGCCGGCGGCCAGTCGCTCAGGGGACTTTGCCCGTTTCACGGCGAAAAAACGCCCTCTTTTTACGCGCATCGCGACAAGCAGTTCTGGCACTGCTTCGGCTGCAGCGAAGGCGGCGACGTCTTTACCTTCTATCAGAAAATCGAGAACGTCGATTTTCGAGACGCGCTCAAGGAACTTGCGCGGCGCGCCGGCGTACAGTTGCCGGATTACGATCCAAAAGCCGACTCCGAACGCGCGGCCGCGCTCTCCGCGCTCGAGGATGCGACGCGTTTTTACGAAGCGGCGCTCAAGCACGCGCCGACGGGCGATCGCGCCCGCGCCTATCTCGCCAAGCGCGGCGTGAAAGAAGAAACGCTCGCCGAGTTTCGTATCGGTTACGCGCCCGCTTCGTGGGACTCCGCCGTCAAAGCGCTGCTCGGCAAAGGACACGAAGCGGAAAAACTCGTGGCGGCCGGTCTCGCGATTCCGAGCGACAAAAATCGCAGTCACTACGATCGTTTCCGTGATCGCATTATGATTCCTCTTCGCGACGAAAAAGGCACGGTCGTCGGTTTTACGGGACGCATTTTGCCGGACAGTCCCGAGGCGGAAAAAACGGGCAAGTACGTGAATTCGCCCGAAACGATCGTCTACAAGAAGCGGCGCTTGGTGTATGCGCTCGATCGCGCCAAGAATCAAATCAAGAAAGCGGATTTCGCCGTGCTCGTCGAAGGCAACATGGACGCGATTTCTTCGCATGAAGCTGGCGTTAAAAACGTCGTGGCGGTTTCGGGTACCGCCTTTTCCGAAGAACAGATCGATATCTTGAAACGCTACTGCTCGCGCCTCGCGCTGGCCTTCGACGCCGACATTGCCGGACAGAACGCCGCCTCGCGCGCTTTGCCGCATGCCTGGAAGAGCGGTTTGCAAGTCATGGTCGTCGTGCTTCCTCCGGGATTCAAGGATCCCGACGAGGTCATCCGCAAAGATCCCGCGCTCTGGCGCAAAGCGATCAGTGAAGCGCGCGATATGATTGAGTTCTCCGTCGACCGCGCGCTCGCGACCGTCGATCCGCGCGATCCGTACGCGAAACGCGAATCGCTGCAGTCGCTTCGGCCGATCTTCGCGCTGCTCGAAGACCCCGTGCTGCGCGATCACTGGATCCACGCCGTTTCGCAGCGTCTCGCGCTGGGCGAAGACGTTGTACGCGAGGTCGTCAAGACAACAGCCTCTCCGACGCCGAAAGTCTCAAAAGCCGTCGAGGCCAAGGTCTCCGCCCCAAAAATCGACAGCCGCGACGAGCGCCTGGCGACGCGGTTTTTAGCCTTACTGCTGCACGACGAAGCCGCGTTTAAGGCCAACGTCGCCGCCTTGGACGACCGCTTCCCGGAAGGGCCGCTCCGAAACCTAGCCAAGATGTTGGCTGCGTACTATACTGAAAACGCTAAAGCCCCCCTCCTTCAAGCCTCCTTTTTCGCTTGGTATACAAACGCCAAGCTTGCCGATCCTACGCTCCCCGCGATCGAACCGATCCTCCTTTTGAAGGATCGCGATATGGCGGACTGGACCGAGGAACAACTGGCCGAAGAGGCCGTTCTCTGCGCGCGGGAACTTGAAAAATCCGCCGTCAAACGAACGGAAAAGGAACTTGTGGGGGCCCTCGCCGAGGCTGAACAGCGCGGAGACCGCGCGGCGTCACATCAAATCGCCATGCGCCTCGAGGCACTCGCCAAACGTCTGCACAATTGAAGTCCGGGTTATTTTTTTGACGTTTCGTATGCCGAAAACCCCCGCGAAAAAGAAAAAACCGATCGCGAAAAAGAAAGCACCCGCTCCGAAAAAGAAAGCGGCGCCGAAAGCCAAGGCGCCAAGGAAAGGTCCCGAGCTCAAAGCCAAGCGCGTCAAAGTCGAACCGCCGGCGCAGGAAAACGTCGAGAACCTTTTCAAGAAAGGCCACTCGCGCGGCTTCGTGACCGAAATGGAAATCATGCATGTCTTCTCGGAAGTCGAGGAGTATCTTCCGGTTTACGAAGAATTCCTGAACCGTCTTGATAAAGGCGGCGTGCAGATCGTCGAAATGAAGGAAGGCTTGCTCGGCAAGGCCGGCGAACGCGAGACGGCCATGGGCATGATCCGCGTCGTCAACAAGGAAAAGGATCTCAAGAAGGAAGCCAAGAAGAGTGTCATCGACATGGAAAGCTCGACCGACTCGATCCAGATGTATCTGCGCGAGATCGGTAAGATCCCGCTTCTGACCGGCGCCGAGGTAGTCGAACTCGCCAAGCGCAATGAGCGCAACGAGCGCGAAGCCGAACGCCGCTTGATCGAAGCCAAACTCCGTCTCGTCGTCTCGATCGCCAAGAAGTTCGTCGGCAAATCGCTTTCGCTCCTCGACCTGATCCATGAAGGCAACATCGGCCTCTTCCGCGCGGTCAAGAAATTCGAACACCGCAAAGGCCACAAGTTCTCGACCTACGCCACCGGGTGGATCCGCCAAGCGATCACCCGCGCGCTCGCCGACCAATCGCGCACGAACCGCATCCCGGTCCACATGGTCGAAACGATCAACCGCTTCCAGCAGATCGAACGCCAGCTGATCCAAGACCTCGGCCGCGAACCGTTGACGGAAGAGATCGCCGCCGAAATGGGCGAGTCGGTCGAAAAGGTCCGTCACATCATCCAGATCTCGCAGGACACGGTTTCCCTCGAAGCCTCGGTCGGCGAGGATGACGAAGACTCGACGCTCGAAGACTTTATCGAAGACGTGAAAAACGTCTCGCCGGACCGCGCCGCCGCGCTTCAGCTGCTGCGCGACTACGTCCAGAACGTCATCAAGGACCTCTCGCCGCGCGAGCAGAAGATCCTCGAAATGCGTTTCGGCCTGACCGACGGCGTGGCCCACACGCTCGAAGAAGTCGGTAAGGAGTTCGACGTCACGCGCGAACGTATCCGCCAGATCGAAGCCAAGGCGCTCGAAAAGATCCAAGCGCACCACGGCATCTCGCGACTTCGCGACTACTAGAAGGAATCAAAAAACCCGGCCCAGTGGCCGGGTTTTTGGTTGCGCTTCGTTTAGCCGTTGTACCCCGCAGGCTTCTCGTTGCCTTCGAGCGGCGCGCCGATCGCGTAGTCGGTGAAGAGACTAACGTCGACGTCGCGCACGCGCGTGGCCCACATCGCTCCGTAGAGCGCTTTGGCTTGCGCTTCCGTTTGGATCCAGCGGAGCGCGCCGTTCGGTTCGACGGCGTAGGTCTTCGGATCGCTCTGAATCTTGATCAAGTAAACGCCTGCTTTCATTTTGACGTTGGCGCCGAGCGTGATCGAGCCGAGCTGCGTGTCCGGCACGCGGATGACTTTCGAGAAGTCGTTGCCGAAGTAGGAGCGGTAGCTGTCGAGATTGGGGAAGGCCGAACGCTTGCCGTCTTTGTACCAGTAGACGGCCGGGCCTGCGCCTTTGATCAGGTCGTTTTCGCGAAGGAAGATGAAGTAGTAATCCTTCGAGACGCCGGCGTTGCCCAGCGCGTCGATCGAAGTGATGCGCGCTTGGTGCATCTTGCCGGGCACGAGGCCGGTCAAGGTGACGCTGTGCGACGTCGAGAGCAGCGTGGCGTTTACTGTCGAGCCGTAGTTGAGGTACGCGCCGTAGCTGACGGAAGCGGTCGAGGCTTCATTCGTCGTCCAGCTGAGGCGCGCCGTGCCGACGGCGGCGTCGAACTGATCAATCACGGCAGGAGATGTGAGCTCTGGCGCAGCCGTATCGACACCGGCGAGGAATGTCGGAGCGGCGAGATCAAGCGCGGCGCCGGAAGCGTCCGTAACGCGGAAAGCGCAGGCGTACGACGTGCCCGCCGTCAGGTTCGAGAGCGCGGCGCTAAGACGCGCCGGGCGATCGCCAGTGACGCTCACCGCCGCGGTCAAGGTGCCGCCGTTGCAGGAGAAGGAGGCGGAGGACGGCGTGCGATCGAGGCGGATGGAAAGCGTTGCTGACGTCGCTGTCAGGCCGGAGATTTCAGGCGAGGAAACGGCGCGAAGCGGCGCGACGCTCGCGGTGCCAGAAACGAAGACGGGGCGGACGACGGAGTTGCTGATGAAGACATTGCTCGCGTCGCGGGCCTCGGCCTTGAACTGCAGCGCGCCCGGCAGCGCCGGCGGATACCAGACGTAGCCCTTTTGCGCGGCCGGCACGGTGACGATCGTCTGCCAGGTGCGGCCCGCGTTCAGCGAGTAAGAAAGTTTTACAGTGGAAGCCGTCGGCACGTTCGTGTACCAGGCCAAGAGCGTCGCTTCACCGGCGATCAGCGTCGTGCTTTCGGCCGGTGAGGTGAGAACGAAGACGGGGTCGACGCGCGTATTCGGCGAGTTGTCCGAAGACGTTTGGAAGGTGAAGGGGTTCGGGAAGGCGTCGGTGACGAGCGCGTTGCCCGCAAGGTCTTTTGCCGCGATGCCGAATGATTCGTTCGTGGCGCGCGGATAGGCGTCGTGCTGCACCGAGACGGTGTGGCCGTCGCCGATCAAGGTCAAGAGCCAGCCGCCCGGATTCAACATGGAGGAGGGAACCAGGCTGTCGGAACGCACCGGCTCGCTGAAGGAAAGTGTGAGCGCTTCGGCGCGCAGGTAATCAACCGTGCCCGGCTCCGGCGTCGAGGAGATAAGAATCGGCGCCGCTTGATCGATTTCCGTATCGTTCGCGCTCGTGTCGCCGGAGGCGATGGGGGAGAGTTCGTTCGTGCCGTCGCTGACGCCACTCGTAGCGCCGACGCGGCGATAGGTGACTTCAAAATCCTTTGACGATGTGTCAACCGGAAGATTCGAATCGTTTTCATCAAGCACGACCTCCAAGACGGCAGGATCGGCCGAAGAATCGACAAAGACGTCAGACACGGCAATCGGCGTTCCTTTATAGGTGACGCCAAAGCCCGAAATTCCATGGACCGCCCAGGTCGAAAGAGACGGGTTCGCCAGTGTAATTACAGCTCGATCGATCTTGCCATTGCGATTAAAATCGCGCAGGCCGATCGAAGAAACGTCCCCCGGCGCGGCCAAGGCGGGGAGAGCGGCCAAAAGGCCGAGCGTAGCGGCAGCGAGCAGGGTGCGTGGATGGTGCATAAAAGGCAAGAGATTTTGCTTGATTTTACCACAATCCCCAAGGACTTGAAATATTTAAAGCCAGTGCTATAGTATCCCCGATCCGCCAGCCTTCCGAGGTAGCTCAGCGGTAGAGCAGTAGACTGTTAATCTATTGGTCCTGGGTTCGAATCCCAGCCTCGGAGCCAGCAAAGACCCATCACGAAAGTGGTGGGTTTTTGCTATACCCAGGT
>CAZKMF010000135.1:0-2197 GCA_964553975.1 uncultured Gammaproteobacteria bacterium
GACGGGGCCCCAAGCGCCGCCCACGGGGCCGCACTTCCGAATCCACCAGACCTACAGCCCAGTCGCGATGACGGCATCGATCGCGTAGCCCCAAACCATGACGCGCTGTTTTTTCGCGGCGATGACGGCATGTCCGAAGAACGAACCGAAGAAGACGGCGGCGCAGGCCAGAATTAAAATGATGAGCAGTTGACCCGCGCCCGCGAACGCGTCACCGGCAAAAAGATTCATGAGTGCATCACCAACGACGAGCGTGCCGGCCACGAGCGGCATCGCCAAAACCGCCATGAAATCAAAAGCTTTCTGCATGATGCGGTTCCAATCGCTTTGAGAGTTTTCATGCCGCGCTTTAACGAGGAGCGGCAAGACCAATCCCATGAACATGATCGGCACGACCGTCAGCACGTCGAGAATTTTGTACGCCGCGCCGTAGATGCCGACTTCTTCTTGTGAGCGCGTGAGCGAAAGCACAATGACGTCGCCCTTCAAGTAGACGAGGTTGAACGTGATGGCGAGCGCGATCGGCCATGAGCGATCGAAAATTTCTTTCCAAACCGGCCAATCGAAACGCCAATCGACGCGCACAAGCTTGCGCACGAGCAGCCAGTTCCAAAGCGCCGTCAGTGCGTTACCAAGCACGAGTGTCGAGAGCATCCAGCCAAGGCCGAGATGCCAGTGCGCGACGGCGAGCACGCCAAGCAGTAATCCGGAGCGTCCAATCACCTCAGCGGCGGCCGCGCGAGCCATGCGCAATTCTTTTTGCAAGACGCTCGTCAGCACTTGGTTGAGCGCGATCATGAAAAATGACGCCGCCGCCACGCCGACGCCGGATTTGATCTCATGCGAGTAAGGGAACGCCAAGACGACGAGCGGTGCGACGGCGAAGAAGAGCGCGGCGGAAATGATACGCAGCGTAAAAATGTTCGAAGCAATTTTGTCTTTGTCGGCGCCGTGCTCTGCGAGCATGGCAACGGTCGTGAGCGAGAGGCCGAAGTCGACGAGAATCCCGAAAAACTGCAAGAAACTCGTTACGGTCGTGAACGCACCGTAGCCCGTCGTGCCCAGATAGCGGGTCATGACGCCGAGCGTAATCAAGCCGAAAATCGTGCCGAAGGTGCGGCCGACGACTTGAATGACGGTGTTTTTTGCGATGGCGGCAGTGCGCGACATATCGGATCCAGCCTACCTTTTTAAAGTCTTGGTTTCAATGTGCGGTAAAAGAAAAACCCGTACCAGAGGCACAGGTCAGAGTGTCGGTCGTTCGCGCGCGGGTCAGGTGCCGCAGTTCGGGAGGCCGTCGAAGTCCGTGTCGATGTCGGGAACGTCGCAGCCGCAGACGCCGGGATCGAACTTCAGCGGGTCCGTCGGGCACCCGTCGAAGCAGTCCGGCCACCAGTCGTGGTCGGTATCCGTGTCCGGAACGCCGCAGCCGCACCACCCATCGTACGTCTTTAGCGGGTCGGTCGGGCATCCGTCGACGCAGTCCGGCTGCCAGTCGCCATCGGTGTCGGTGTCCGGTTCGCCGTAGCAGGCGTCGACGCAGTCCGGTACGCCGTCACCGTCGCTGTCGGCGCTGGATGGATCCCAGTTGCAGCGGTCCTGGCAGTCGAAGATGCCGTCGCCGTCGCTATCGGCGCTGCAGTCCTCCATGCAGTCCCACGAGCCGTCGTGGTCGCTGTCGACCTCCGGCACGTTACAGCCGCAGGTCCCGACGTTCCACGTCTTGGTGGGGTCGTTGTCGCAGACCTCCTCGCAGTCGGAGAAGCCGTCGCCGTCGCTGTCCGCCACGAACGGCGTCGGGCAGTCGCTGTGGCAGAGCGGCGCATCGAGGAACCACTCCGGGATCGCGTCCAGCGGGCACCAGTCGCAGGCGTTGCCGAGGCCATCGCCATCGCTGTCGTCCTGCTGCGCGTTCCAGTACCACGTGCAGTTGTCCGTCTCGTCCGGGACGCCGTCCTTGTCGCTGTCGCCCTCGATCGTCTGGCTGGTCGAGCCGGTGTGATCGGAATCCTCCGTTCTGCATCCGAGGATGCTGAGGAGGACCAGGAGACCGAAGATGATCAAGATGCGCCTGTCGCAGCCGGTATAGCGTTTGTTGTGCGTCACTTCGTACCTCTTTCTTCCTTTGGAACGTGTTCTTGGTTTCGTTGCGTAAGCGAAGCAATGGTGTAAGTGTTTCGGGTGTATCGCACCCGCA
>CAZKMF010000136.1:0-8367 GCA_964553975.1 uncultured Gammaproteobacteria bacterium
GCCAAGCTTCTCGAGACGACTGAGCACCCGCGCCGCGTCTACACGCTCACGGGCGATCCGGAAATCGTGGCCGTCGCGTTCGCGAAATGCTCACGCTCGCCGAAACCGTTCGATGAGAACTTGGAAGAAGTCAGCGGCGCCAGCGCGGCGGAGTTCCACGAAAAATGGGTTGTCGGTTACGGGCACGGCTCGGTCGCGGAGCACGCCACGCTCCACGTCGCCTTCGAGAACGTTTCGAACATCGCGGTAAAAGTCATCGAAGACAACCGCCTCGGTTCCTATACGGAAAAATCGACGCGATACCAAGTGATCGACAAAAACCGCTACGTCACGCCAGCTAACGTCGCTGCCTCTTCTTTGGGTGCGCGCTATAAAGAGACGATCGATCATCTCTTCGACGTGTACGCTTCGATGTTCGAACCGCTCACGGCCTACATGCAGGCCAAATTTCCGAAATCGGAAAAAGCCTCGCCCAAACTCTACGCCGCGCAAACCAAAGCACGCGTCTGCGACGTCGCCCGCTATCTCCTTCCCGCCGCGACGATGACCAACCTCGGCATGACGGCCAACGCCCGCGCCTTCGAATGGGCCATCACGAAAGGGTTGTCGCATCCGCTCGAAGAAGTCCGCGCCATGGCCGCGGAACTCAAAGAAACTTGCCTCAAAGTCACGCCGACGCTCGTGAAGTACGCCGACCCGAACGCGTACCTCCAAGAGTCACGCGCAGCCCTCCAAGCCGTCACTGACGATTGGACGGCTTCCCTGCCGTCGCCGAATGAAGTCCCGCCCGTCGCGATCGTTGAGTACGAACAGCACGCACTCGAAAAAATCGTCGCGGCGCTTCTCTATAAACACTCGAATCATCCGTTCGCGCAGATTTTTGAGCGCGTAAAAATCATGCCGCGCGAGGAGAAAGAACGCATCGTCCACGCCGCGCTTTCCGCCCGCGGACCGCACGACCAACCGATCCGCGAATTCGAGCACGCTTCCTACACTTTCGACATCCTGATGGACTACGGCGCCTGGCGCGACGTCCAACGCCACCGCATGGCCTCGCAGACGAACCAGAACGTCACCACAGCACATGGCTACATCGTGCCGGAAGAAATCACAGCGATTGGCAAAGAGGCCGAGTATCGCGCCGCGCTGGAAAAAGCGCGCGAACTTCATGACGCGATGATTACCGGCGGCTTGCGCGAAGAAGCGCAGTACGTCGTGCCGATGGGCTACAAGAAGCGCGTCCTCATGACCTGGAACCTGCGCGAACTCCATCACTTCATCCCGCTTCGGAGTGGCAAAAAAGGCCATCCTTCCTACCGCCTCATCGCCCAGCAGTGCTGGCAGGAAGTCGCGCGCGTCCACCCTTTCCTCGCGAGCTTCATCCGCGTCGACATGTCGCAGGAACATGTCTCGACGATCGGTACGAAAGTAAAGTCCGACGCGGCGATTGAATAACATGAAAGGCGCTTTTATCGTCATTGAGGGCGGCGATGGCGCGGGCAAAGGCACGCAGTCGAAACTGCTCGTGGAAAGACTCAAAGCTTCCGGTCGCGCGGTCGTTGGCATGAGCTTTCCACGCTACGGAGTAAGCTCGGCCGTGATGGTCGAGAAATTTTTGCGCGGCGAATTTGGTTCCCCTGCCGACGTCAGCCCCTACGCCATCTCGAGCTATTACGCGATCGATCGTTACGCCGCCGCCGCTGAAATCCGCGCCCATATCGAAGCGGGTACCATTGTCGTCGCCGATCGCTATTGGATGTCGAACCTCGCGTATCAAAGCATCAAGGTGCCCGAATCGGAGCGCGCGTCGTTCGCGGCTTGGCTCGACGACTACGAATACATCCGCCTCGGCATTCCCCGCCCCGATCTCACGCTTGTGATTGGCGCACCTGTGGCCGCTCGCGAAGCCAATGTGTTGAAGAAAGCCGATCGCGCCTATTTGGAAGGCGCTAAGCAGGACGTAAACGAAAAAGACCTGACCATGCAGGAGCACGTCGAAGCCGCCTACCGTTACTATGCCGTTCGGCTTCCAAACCATGTCCTCGTCGACTGCACCGCACCCGACGGAACGTTGCATCCCGTGCACGTCTGCCACGACCTCGTATGGTCGCGCGTTGAACAGGCTCTTGCCTAAGAGCGCCGGACCCCCATCGGGGTCTTTTTTTATGCGGAAACACCTGCTAGGATAGGCGTACTATGACGCTTGAGCCCGTAATCGGGCTGGAAATCCACGTCCAGCTCAAAACCAAATCCAAGATGTTCTGCGGCTGCGATAATCGCGCCGAAGACGCTCCGCCGAATACCGCCATCTGCCCGGTCTGCATGGGGCACCCCGGCACGCTTCCGGTCGCCAACCGCCAGGCCATCAACTTCGGTACACTGGCTTCTTTGGCGCTCGGTTGCCGCATCAACAAACAATCAAAGTTCGACCGCAAGAACTACTTCTACCCCGACCTGCCGAAGGGGTATCAGATTTCGCAGTTCGACAAGCCGGTCGGCATCGATGGAAAGATCACGCTCGTGAACCCCTACGCCAAAGAAGGCGAACGAAGCGTCTTCACGATCGGTATTACGCGCCTGCATCTTGAGGAAGACGCCGCGAAACTGCAGCACGCGTCCGACGGCAAATCATCGCTCGTCGACTTCAACCGCGCCGGCACGCCGCTGGCCGAAATCGTCACCGAGCCGGATTTTGCCTCCGCTTCCGAAGCCAAAGCCTTCCTCCACGAACTGCGACTCATCATGCGCACGCTTGGCGTCTCCGACGCCGAGATGGAAAAAGGACACTTGCGCTGCGATGCCAACGTCAGCCTCCGTCAAGTCATCGACGACCCGGCGATTGAAAAAGAATCCGTCGCGCGCTTCAACCCGAAAACGGAAGTGAAGAACCTGAACTCCTTCAAAGCCGTTGAGCGCGCCCTTGAATACGAAATTCTCCGTCAAACCAAGCTCTGGGAAATCGGCACGCCGCCCATGGTCACGACCACGCGCGGCTGGGACGAAGACAAGCAAATCACGATCGAACAGCGCGTCAAGGAAGATTCGGCCGACTACCGCTACTTCCCGGAACCCGATCTGCCGCCGCTCGAGCTCGCCGAAATCGAAAACGAGATCCGCGCCGCCATGCTGGAACTTCCGGAAGCCAAGCGTCAGCGTTTCCGCGAGGAATACGCCCTCTCCCCCGCCGACGCCAAGCAAATCGTAGAAACGCCCGGACTCGCCGACTTCACCGAGCAAACCTTCTCTGAACTTCAGGAATGGCTCGCCTCGGCCAGCGAAAAAGAGGGCTGGGATGCCGCCAAACCGAAATTTGCCAAGCTCGTGTCCGGCTGGATGCTTTCGAAACTGCTCGGCCTCATGGCTGAAATCAAAACGGACATCCGGATCGCCAAAGTCACGCCAGAAAACTTCGCCGAGTTCCTGACACTGCTTCACCTCGGCAAGATCAACTCGACGGCCGGACAAGAAGTCCTGCGCCTGATGCTTGAAAGCGGCGCCGACCCTTCGCAGATCGTCAGCGAACGCGGCCTCGAGCAGGTCTCCGATCTCGGCGACCTGGAACTGGCCTGCGACAACGTTATCCTCGCGAACGAAAAAGTTGTCGGCGACTACAAAGCCGGAAAACAAGCCGCCGTCATGTTCCTGGTCGGCCAGGTGATGAAAGAAACCAAAGGCAAAGCCAAACCGGACCTCGTCCGCGAAATCCTCGAATCGAAACTTGGAAAGCTCTAACTTTGCCTATGCCTCGCCGCAATTCAGCCGAAGCGATTCCCGTACCGAAGTCAGAAGCCAAAAAGCCCGCAAAGAAGAAGCGGCATTTGAAACTCGTCGAGAGTACGGAAGAAATTCAACTCAAAGACAGCGATCTCGAAGAGGTTGAAGATCTTACGCACGAGGCAAAAGAGGACGATGTCGATGACGCGGTAGAACTCAAAGACAGCGATCTTGAGGAGGTTGAGGATCTCACGCATGAAGCAGAAGAAGCGGAGGACGTTACGGAGCTCAAAGACGGCGACCTTGAGGAGATCGAAGACTTGACCCACGAAGCTCGACGTATCAGGGACGAAGCAGCCATGAAGGAAGCCCGGAAGAATTTGGAGGGAATCCCGGACATGACGCATGAAGCGCGCCTTGCGGACGAGGGCGATCGTGTCGATGATCTCGTGAGCGAAGCGACGCGTCGCGCACGTACGCGCAGCGCCGACGAGGTCTATCCGATGGATAACGTTATCAGCCCCAAGAAACCGAAAACCTCGCTTCTCAGCCGCATCAAAGGTTGGTTCAGCAAGAAGTAAAGTAAAAAGACCCCTCACGGGGTCTTTTTCTTTTCCGGCAAAGGGCCGCAGGGCAATAACGACCGCGACGAGGCGCGCCCGTCCTCTGAGATGTTTCGAAGGGGCGTAAGAAGTAGCACCTCCGAAAAATTCCCTGCGGCCCTCCACCGAAAAACAGATTCTATCATCCGTCTACGGCAACGACAAGATTCCCATGTGCATAAAAGAAAACTCCTCCCGCGAGGGAGGAGTTCCGGCTTACGCCGCTTTGGAAGGCCGGATCTTGAAGCTGCCGGTGCCGCAGATCGGGCAGACGCCCTTGAGCGCTGGGCGGGTCTTGCCGCCCTTAGCCGGCATTTGGACTTCCTGCGCGTCTTTAATTTCGCGCTTGTCCTTGCACTTCACGCAGTAGCCCATGACGGGTTCCATACGGAGGACGTTAAGAATTCTGCCTTAAGATTAGCAGAAAATAAGACTTTAGGGAAGGGCACAATCACTTATTTGGCTTGTTTCAGCCAAATTAATGCCTCTTTATGCGCCGCTTCCGGACTCTTTACCCAAAGAACGCCACCTATGCGTCGCCACCACGTCATCTGACGCTTTGCGTACTGTTCGGTGTTGCGGATAATCAAGGACCGCGCTTCTTTCAAAGAAACTTCATCTCTGAAATACGGAAACAACTCGGAGTACCCGATTCCGCTCATGCTCGGCAACGCTTCCGAATACTTTTTCTCGAGAGAACGAGCCTCATCGACAAGCCCGGAGCGGAACATCGACGCGACGCGCTTCGCGATGCGCTTTTTCAGCGCTTCTTTCCCAGGATCGATCCCGATCACGAGGGCATCAAATAATTTCGGTCCGATCCCCTGCTGCGCGCTGAAAGGTTTCCCCGTCGCTTCAATCACTTCAAGCGCGCGCGTCGCGTACCGCGCATTCGGGCCGATTCGCTCGGCGTATTCCGGATCAAGCTTCTTAACGCGCGCCAAAATCCAATCCTTACCCTTCTTTTCCAAAAACGACCGGAATTTCGGATTGGGCGGAACTTCGGGGATGGCGAGATTCTCAATCAACGCGCGCACGTAGAGACCCGTGCCGCCGACGACGATCGGAAGCCGGCCGCGCTTCAAGATGTCGCGAATCGCTTTCAGCGCGAGGCGCTTATACTCGGAAAGCGTCAACGTCTTCGAAGGCGCGACAACATCAATAAGATGATGCGGCACCTCCGCCTGTTCGGCTTTGGTCGGTTTGGCCGTCCCGATATCCATCCCGCGATAGAGCAAGCGCGAATCAGCGGAAACAATCTCGCCACCAAGTTTTTTCGCCAAGCGCAACGCCGCCGACGACTTACCGGAAGCCGTCGGACCGACGATGACAACGATGCGCGGAAGCGTTTTCATGTGTTGACAAACTCCCATTTTTATGCTATTCTGGCAAGTGATAATCACACTCCCCATGAGCTTTGAAATACCCTCTCAAGAGCAGGCAAAGTCCGAACTCGAGCAGCTCAATGCCGAGATCGAAGCGACGATAAACGAGATTCGCGCAACGGATCCCGAAGCGCCGGAAATGGAGTGGTTGAAAGAAAAACTCAAGGGTCTCGACAAGCGTCTCAGCACGCATGAGAAACCTGAACTCCGCACCCCGGAGCACTACGGCAAAGCGCCGACAGGCGTTCCGCAAGACGTCATCGAAATGGAGCGCCGAATGCTCGAAGACGAGGCAAAGAAGCGCAAAGCCTCCTGAATAAAACCGCCCGAAAGGGCGGTTTTATGATATACTTGCATTGATTTCATCCACATACCCCGAGTCTATGGCACGTGAACGCCGCAGTACGCCAATGCCCGAAGCAATTCCGGAACCCGATCCGAACGAGGTTTCGAATCGTTTCGATAACACCGACATACAGGAAGAACGGGCTGCTGCGCTCACGCCGAAAAAGGCTCATCATCGCAAACACCAGCCTTCCTCAAAGCCGATCACCAGCGAACAGCAACGGACAGCTTCCGGCAAAATCGACTTGAAAATTATCCGCCCCTCTCTCGGTTTGGCCGCAAGCGGTGAAAAAGTCGTCGTCTCAGACAAAGCCTATTCCAAGGACAAAGATGAAATTGAAGATTTGACGGACTTTGCGGAATTGGAGGAGGAAAAGGCCGAGCCCGCCGCCAACGACAACGATCGCGAACCGCCTGTAGAGACAGCGAATACTCAAGAGAAGTCAAAAGCCGCGTCGCCGCGCAAGCGCCGCCCCTCTTCGGAACCGATTACGAGTGCCAAGAAAAAGGAAGTGTCGGGCCAAATCGACCTGGGCAGCCGCCGGTCTTCTTCCGATCTGATCACAAGCAGCGACAGCGAAGAAGTATCTGGCGAGATTCGCTCAAAGGATGAAGATATCGAAGACCTTACTGACTTGGCCGTATTGGACGAAGCGCCGAAGGAATCTTCCGCCAATGACGACGACGAACCGTACGCGGAGATGACGATTACGCGAGACGAAACGCCCACGGAGGCGCCCGTTGCACCTCGTAGAAAGCGCGCAAAACGCATCGAAATGTCGGCTCAAGCGCTCGCTGATAAACTCGCCGCCGACACCGCGAAGGAGAAAGAACAACGCCTGGCGGAAATGAGCGCGCGCATCGACAAGGCGTTGGAGGAAGAGGACGCGAAAGAAGCGAAAGAAAAAGAAGAATCGTGGTTCAAGCAAGGCGAAGACGAGTCGTACGTCAAAAAGCTGGCCGAAAAGCAGCAAATCGAAGACACGCAAAAGGCGGCCGACGTCCGTCGCCACATTGCTGAAACATACGACCGTAAGGAATCCGAAACAATACTCGCGACCGGCGACGAAGTTGAAGCAACGGCGAAACAAGCCGAAGCCATGCTCGCGAGCGGAGAATTGAGCGCCGAAGTGTTCAACGTCAAAGATTACCGCTATCTCTTGATCGAAAAGGCGCGCCTCGAGCGCGAACTCGAAACGGCTGGCTGGTGGCAGGCGCGGAAGCTTCGTTCTGAACTGAAGGAAACCGACAAAAACCTGGCCGACTACGAACAGCAGATCACGAGCGTGCACAGCGAGCGCGCCACCCTGCGCGCCGCGGCGACGAAGCCGGCAGAAGGCCCTTGGCGCGGTACGCGCATTTTGCCGCCTGGAACAGGTACGACGAAAAAAACCAGTTTCTTCGCCCGCCTGTTCGGACGCTGACGCAATACAAAAACTCCCTCGTCCATCGAGGGAGTTTTTGTTCGCTTACGGAGCGAGCTTCTTACCGCCAAGTTCTTCTTTGAGACGGGCGCTCAGTTCCCCAAGCGTCATTTCAACGGCATCCTTCGTGCCGCGGACGCGTACGGCCAGCTTCACGTCATCGTTCCAGTTTCCATCGGCGGGGATTTCCTTATCGCCGAGCACGAGACTGTACGGCACTTTCATCTTTTCCGCGCCGCGAACTTTCTTGCCGACGGATTCGTCGGACTCATCGAGCCAAGCGCGGACGCCGAGCGCGCGGAGTTTCGCTTCAAGCGCGCGGCACGGCTCGCGATGCTTCTCCCCCACCGGCAGGAGCGCGACCTGTTCGGTCGCAAGCCACGTCGGGAAGGCGCCGGCAAAGTGTTCGATGATAACGCTCATGAAGCGCTCAATTGAACCCATGATGGCGCAATGAATCATCAAAATCTGCTCCTTCTCGCCCTTTTCGTTGGTGCAGCTGAGTCCAAAGTTGCGCGGCTGGTTGAAGTCGAGCTGGATCGTGGCGACCTGCCAAACGCGGCCGATCGAATCCTTGGCCATGAAGTCGATCTTCGGTCCGTAGAAAGCGGCTTCGCCGGGGCCGTCGATCCATTCGACGCCGTGCGCGTCGAGAATTTCGCGGAGCGACGCTTCGGCAGCTTCCCAATCCTCGGGCGCGCCCATGTATTTGTCGGGGTTGGCCGGATCGCGGCGCGAGAGGCGCAAAGTAAGTTCGAAACCGAACGTCTTGTAGAACGTTTCAATAATATCCCAGACTTTCTCGGCTTCTTCGCGCACCTGCGACAGGCGGCAGAAGACGTGCGCGTCGTCCTGCGTGATCGAGAGGACGCGCGAGAGGCCGGAGAGTTCGCCGGA
>CAZKMF010000137.1:0-26580 GCA_964553975.1 uncultured Gammaproteobacteria bacterium
CAGGCGGCGCTTCGATCGCTTGGCGTGAGCGAAATTCATCGAAAAAGCTACGCGCCAATTCGTGCGCTGCTGATGTCCGCGCGCGTTTGAGCGCGACCGCGTTTCCTTGACGCACCCCCTGTTAGGGCCTACCCTATCTACATCGACGGCACCGGCTGCACTGGCTGATATTGTTCTAACTTCAGCGAAAAAAGTCGTTCTTCGATGCCAACTCCCCTTAAAAAGTACTTGGTCAAATTCCTGCTATTTTTGCTGAATTTGGCTAAAGCACTGGGTCGCGCACTCTGGGTGCTGCTGAAAGCGATCTCTATCCCGTTCGTCTTCCTTTGGAAGCTTTTTTTGCGTCGGCTTGCCTTCTTGATCTATCGGCTGCTGCTCCGTTTGAAAATTTCTGCCACGACGTTTTTGCCGCCTGTGCGCCGCACGTTTTTCGCCATCTTCGGCCACCGCTACGTCGTCCATGCCATCGTTGCCGTGATAACGATCTTCGTCGCCTCCAGCAACCTCTACGCGCACAGCGCTAGCTCGGACGCCGGACAAGACGTGACGCAGGCGATGTTCTTCGATCTCTTCAATGTCTCGACCGACGAATACGTCAGCCCCGATTCGACGGACGTAAACGCCGAATCGCAATTGAACAATACGCCGGAAGGTTCGGCGACGGGCACGAAACAACTGGCCGCAGCCATTCCGCTTGAGCCGTTGCCGACAACATACGATCAGAGCGGCGTCGCCGCGCCGTGGATCATGCCCGGCACGGACGTTCTTCCGACGGAACAAGAAAAAATCGTCATCTCCAAGCCGAGCGTGTACGAAGTGCAACACGGCGACACCGTCAGCGGCATCGCGAAAAAATACAGCGTCAGTATCAACACGATTCTCTGGGCCAACAACCTGACGGCGCGTTCGACGCTCCGCCTCGGCCAGAAATTGACGATCTTGCCGGTCACGGGCGTGCTGCATACCGTCAAAAAAGGGGAGACGCTCGGTGCGATCGCGAAGCAATACGGTTCGGATATCGACAAGATTCTCGCGGCGAATCGCGTCTCGTCGGCTTCGCAAATTCGTATCGGCGAAGAGCTCGTCATCCCTGATGGCCAGCCTCCGGTCGTGGCCCGTACGCCAGCTCCGGCCGCGCCGCCGCGCCTCGGTGATGTGCGCGATGTCTTTAGACCGCCTGCGGAAGCGCCGGCGGGCACGCCCGTCATCGGCGCGGGCCTCGTCTGGCCGACCGACCAGAAGCGCATCAACCAGTACTTCAAAGTCCGCCATCCGGGTCTGGACATTAACGGCAACCTTCAAAACGTCACATACGCGGTTGACGACGGTATCGTCACCTTCTCCGGCTGGAACTCGGGAGGTTACGGCAACATGATCCTGATCGACCACGGCAACGGCATGATTACGCGGTACGCGCATCATAGTAAGCTGTACGTGAAGGTTGGCGACCAGGTGACAAAGGGCCAGGTGATCGGACAGATCGGTTCGACCGGCCGCTCGACCGGGCCGCACCTCCATTTCGAGATCTACGTGAACGGTAGGCGTATCAATCCACTCACTTACTATAAGTAAGAGTATGTTCAACGACTATTCGATCGCTGGAGTCTCGCCGTGGTTCGCATTCGGTCTCATCCATTTCGTGATGGCGGTCGCGCTTTGGAAAATGGCGGAGCGGACGAAGGAAGAATCGGCATGGTTCGCGATCATTCCGCTTCTGAACGTTATCCTTTTCCTCAAGCTCGCGCGCCGTCCGCTCTGGTGGGTGATTCTCTTCTTCCTGCCGATCGTGAACTTGGTCGCGCTCATTATGGCGACGATGTCCCTCTGCGAGCGCTTCGGGGTGAACAAGTGGTGGGGATTGCTCGCAATCGTGTCGCCGGCGAACCTGCTGCTGTATCTCTATCTCGCATTCGCAACGAACGAGACAACGACACTGCCTCCGTCGCAGCCGTAATCAAGAAAGCGTCCGCTTCACCGCGGACGCTTTTCATATTCGCGAAATTCTGCTACGTTGCCGACATCAACGGTCTTTGACCAAGGAGCATACCGTGACCGAACCACGCGACACACCCGTGCGTGCCACGCGCAGGGGTCGCAACGACCCCGCGACGGCCGCGATCACGATCGCGATTCTCGCGCTCGCGAGCTACGGCATCATTCAGTTGATGCCGGCGCAACACTTCGGAGAACTCGTCTGGAAGCTCACGGCCGCTGGAGTTCTCGGCATGTTGGTGGCGTTCGGCGTCAGCGCGTCGTTCACGAGCGGGAGCAGCGCAGATCTTGGCGCCGCCGTGTTCGGCCTCCTTCTTGAGCTCGTCGTGATCGCGCTTGCGCTCGGCTTGGCCGGCTACTGGCCGCACAGCGTTGCCGTCGTGCACGAGCGCGCGCAGTGGGGACTCTTCGGTGTCCAGGCACTCTTCCTGCTCTTCGTTACTCTGGCCTGAACGACTCTTCCCGCCCGCGGCTTCACTGCCGGGGGCTTTACTTTTTGGGAAGTTCTGCTAGGGTCACTGGGCCAACAACTTGGAGGTCACGAATGCGATACGACCAATGGAATACGGACGAACCCGCGCCGAAGGCGACGGGCACGGATCGTGGTTCGGTGCGGCTCCTTCTCTTCACAGTGCTGACGACGCTCATCGTCGGTTGCGTCCTTAGCCCACGGCTTGGACTCGTGACGGGCACCGGAACGTTCCTGATCGCGGGTGCGCTTCTCTGGCTCGCTTCAGGAGTCGTGACATTCTTCTGGGATAGTTGGTTCGGAACTCCGACCAACGGCACGAGCGGCAAGATTGGCCTCGCGTTCGCGTGGGTTGTGGCGTGCGTCATCGTCGGCGCCGTTCTCGCGGCGCTTGGCGTGAGCCTCACGCTCACGTACGGAGTCGCACTCACGATCGGCCTCGTCGCTTTCTTCATCATGGACGTGATCTTTCTCGTCGTGGGTAACTGATTGCGCGCACCCGCAGCCGCCCTGGCTGCTTTTTTATTCCTGCTTAGGCCGATACTGCAGCGCTTCAGCCACATCGACTGTTTCAACGTGCTCGCGCCCAGCAAGATCGGCAATCGTTCGAGCAACTTTCAAGCAGCGATGAATCGCACGTGGCGAGAGGTGCAATGTTTTTGACGCCGAGAGCAACAACGACTCCGCTTCGGTTGGAATCACGCAAAGTTTTTTTAGATCGCGTCCGCGAATATCGGCGTTTGTGATTGCGCCGAACGCTATATTCCGTTCCGATTGAATCGCGCGCGCTCGACCGACGCGCTCGCGCACGACGGAAGACGGCTCCGCGTCCTCGCGCGCGGAAAGTTTTTCGTACGGCGTGCGCGGCACCTCGACGTACAGGTCGATGCGATCAAGCAGCGGTCCGGAAATTTTCTTTCGATATCTCTCAAGCGAAGACGGCGTGCAGACGCACGGGCGCTCCGGGTCGCCAAAGAATCCGCACGGACAAGGATTGCGCGCGGCGACGAGCATGAACGAAGCAGGGAACTCGAGCGTGCCCGAGGCGCGACTCACCGTAACGCGACGATCCTCCAGCGGTTGACGCAAGCCTTCGAGAACCGGTCGCGGGAATTCCGGGAACTCATCAAGAAAGAGTATGCCGCGATTCGCGATCGTCACTTCGCCCGGGTGCGGATTCGTGCCGCCGCCAATGACGGCCGCTGTGCTTGCGGTGTGGTGCGGCGCTCGCCAAGGTCGAGAACGTAAGAGTGGCGCGGAGCGCGGCAGCAGGTGCGCGACGCTGTGCACGCGCGTCGCCTCAAGCGCCTCCTCGTACGTCATGCGCGGGAGAATGGAAGGAATCGCGCGCGCAAGAAGCGTTTTTCCCGCGCCCGGACTTCCCGAGAGCAAGATGTTGTGCCCGCCTGCCGCCGCGATTTCGAGCGCGCGCTTGGCTTGTTCGAGTCCGGCGATGACGGAAAAATCACTCGCGTCATCAATACACGGCTCAAAGGTCGGCTCGGTTGCGACTTGGACGGCAAGCGGCACGGTGCCGCGCAAGTGATCGACCAAAGCCGCGAGTGTCGGGACGCCAAGCACTTCGAGCTGCGGTACAAGCGCGGCCTCGCTCGCGTTTTCCAAAGGCACGTAGATACGACGCAGCTCCATTTTTTTGGCAAGAAGTGCCGATGACAACACGCCAGCAACAGGGCGTAGCGTGCCATCGAGCGCGAGCTCGCCAAGGAAAAGGCAATCGCGCACGCTTTCGTATTTCAACTCACCGGAACTCACCATAATCGACACGGCGATCGGCAGATCAAAAGCTGGTCCTGCCTTTCTGAGATCGGCCGGCGCCAAGTTGACGGTGAGACGCGTACGTGGAAAAGAGAAGCCGCTATTTTTCAAAGCGGTTTTAACGCGGTCGCGCGCTTCCTGCACGGCCGCATCCGGTAGACCGACGATGATAAACGCCGGCAAGCCGTTTGAAACGTCCGATTCGATCTCGATTGGAGCGGCATCAATACCGAGCAGCGCGGCGGAAAGAATGTGGGCAGGCATAAGAAAAGCGAGGCATTAGAATGCCCCGCCCTCCTAGCAAGAACCGATCTATTCACGCAAGGTCTATCGCTTCGGCGCCGCAATGACGAGCCACAAGGCACCGGCGAGAATCATGCCATCCGCAATGTTTACCGCGGAGAGACGAAAGAAAATCAGGTAGTCGACGGTGTAGCCGTAGGCGATGCGATCAAACAAATTGCTGCACGCGCCGAAGACGAAGAACAAATACGCCTCCGCGCGTTTGTAATGCCGCGTTTTAAAATCCTTGTAGGCAAGTCGTCCGATCGCAATCAATATCGCGACGCTCAGCAACCATACGATTGGTCCGGAAAAGGGGAGACTGAAAGCGATGCCGTCATTGCGAAACAGTTCAAAACGCAGCGCATCGCCGAGTAGCGAAGCGCGCGTATCGGTAAGAGCGATTGATTTCAATGCACGATCCAGCACGAGCGCGCCGACAGCGATCAGTGTCCAACGAGTTTGCAGTTTCATGTGCTTCAGTATAGCAAAACCCCTCCGACTTGAATCGGAGGGGTTTCACTTACTCCGTGAAGAGTTTTTTGCAGTCGATGCAAGACGTCGATGTCGGACGAGCCATCAAACGTTTGTTGTCGATCGGTTTTCCGCAGTACTTGCAGATGCCGTACGTGCCTTCGTGCAAGCGTTCAAGAGCCTTCTTTACATCGCGGAGGGATGACTCGAGCGTGCGTTCCACGGTGAGGTCCTTCGAGTACTCAGCGACCTCGGAAGCGTTCTCGTCTTCCTTCTCGCCCAGCTGGGGGAAGTCAGCGTTGAAGTCGTCGGTATTCTGAGGGTTCCGTGTCGCGAATCCACCCAACTCAATCTCAAGCTTCGCCTTCTCTTCTAGGAGCTTCTCTTCAAGTGTTTTCAGGGTGGTTTTATCCATACTTCGCTAAAAAAACGGCCTCTGGCCTTGGAAGCAGTATACGGGAGTGGCCTAAAGCTGGCAAGGCTCTTGTGTAAAAAGAAAAGCTCGAGAGCGGGTGCGGATTTGCCTCAGGACGCCATGTAGAGACGTACTAGGGCAAATCCGCAAACTCTCGAGCTACAGAGTGCCGCATGTTGAGCCTTCTGTTCGCCGCAGCGATTGAAGGACTAGCCAACGATGGGCTGAAAGAGCAACCCTCCCCAACCTTTCAACGGTTCAAATCCTCGGATCGCACCGAAGCGCGATATAATTGAGGCAGAACCATGAAGCATTTTGTTTTGGTTTTGCAGGAGAAAAGTAAGGGAGAAGGATGTGCGCCCAAGCGTGGCTTCGGCAAACGTCCTTCGAGGACCTCTTTCGTGTCGGCGAGTTGTCAACGTTCTCTGCAATAACTATACCCTAAAAAACGACTTGGGTCAATCGGCTGCTGTGGATGAAATTTCTCCAGCAAATAAGGCTGAATAAGCTTATACGTTTAAGCTCATGCCTGACTGTGGATGAGAGTGTGGAAAAGATGTGCACGAACGTGGATAAGGTTATCCACACTATGAACGATAATATCCACAGATTGTGAACATCCCCGTCTCCAAATTGCGAATCGTAACATTTACGCTTGAGTACGTTCCAAGCGTAGGGAGCATTGCTCCTGAGAAGGATGCAAAGCCAAGGTTCCCGCCCTGGTTGCAGCTCCCCGACGGCCGTTCGGCTCCAAGACTATCGACCAAACCGGCCTGAATGAAGCCTACCTCAGTACTGACCCAGCTTTCGCCCGTATTCGCGTGAAAAACCGCGATATGCGTGTCCGTGCCAGGCACAGAAAACTTGAGGATTCGCCCAAATCGGTTTTCGCTGCTGGTTTCAACAACTCCGTCGGCATCGTGACGAAGCTCGGTCATGGAGGTGTCATCCGGTAAGCGCACTTTGACGGAAAGCGGTGAAGCCTCAGAAACAAGTTTTTTTGCGAAGGTATCAATCTTTTCATTCATCGCCTCGCGTCCTCCTTGGGGGATGTAATAGAGCAGAAACGGCTGAAGCGCGGCGTCTGTGGCAGAGGCGCTTACGGTCAACTCTACGCGCCCAGGCCATGACCA
Organism: uncultured Gammaproteobacteria bacterium; assembly: GCA_964553975.1. Taxonomy (GTDB): domain Bacteria; phylum Patescibacteriota; class Patescibacteriia; order SG8-24; family DYFX01; genus DYFX01. Next base: position 6,542 of record CAZKMF010000137.1, read on the forward strand.
CGGTTCAGCCAAAACACCATAGCGCTGAAGACGGTCCTGAACGAGCGCGGGAACGCCATTCCAAGAGACGCCGAAAGGCTTTTCCAGATGAAGTGCCTGCTCTTTTATAGGGCTGACGAGTCGCCGGCCGGCCGAGAAGCTTGGGGCCTCGGGGATGATGCCTCGATACGTTTGTCCAACCTCAACCTCGACATTTTTAAGGCCAAAACGCAGGGAAACGGGCCGACGTGTGGAATCAACATCCACAAAGCCGATCGCATCTGTTGTACGCGGTACCAGGCGCCAACGCGGCTCGCCCGTGCGGACGTCGGAATTCATTGCCTCGACGAGGCCCCACTGCAAGCCGTCGTTCTCACCGGGCACCGCGAAAACCGTGATTGATTGACCGGGTGTGGCCTGGGCAAGCGCTTGTGCCGTAGGGGCAGGGAGCGAGGCGAGAAAACGCTGCCAGGATTGGCTGGCAAAAAATGCAGGGTCCTTTTTCAGGACGGAAAGGGCTACGACGGCCCGGTCCGGCACGGTCGGCGTCGTGTCGAGCACGAGGCGGTAGCGGAGTCCGACAGCGATCACGCTCGCGAAAACAAACGCCCCTCCCAGAAGGAGGAGCGCTTGGAGCTTCGAAAGCGTGAGTCTAGGCAGTTTTGGGAGGTTGAGCTCCATCGTTCTGCAATTTCTCCTTAGCGCGCTTCAAGCTTAGGTTGACCCGACCCAGCTCGTCAATCTTGATGACGACGACCGGAATGATGTCACCGACTTTCACGACGTCCGTGACTTTGTCGACGCGCTGCGGCGCGAGTTCGCTGATATGCACCATGCCTTCCTGACCGGGGAGCACTTCGACGAACGCTCCGAAGTCGAGGATGCGCGTGACTTTGCCGGCAGGGAAGAATTCACCGGGCTTGAGTTCGCGCGTGAGATCTTCGACGCGCTTCTTCGCGGCTTCGAGACCCTCGAGGTTGGCCGACGTGATCGTGACTGTGCCGTCGTTTTCGACTTCGATCTGCACACCGGTTTTTTCGATGATGTCGTTGATGACTTTTCCGCCGGGGCCGATGACGTTGCGGATGAGTTCCGGATTGATCTTGATGATGATGATGCGCGGCGCGTAGGGCGAAAGTTCCGGACGAGGCGCAGCGATCGCTTTCGCCATCACGTCGAGAATTTGCAAACGCGCCGTCTTCGCTTTGGTCAACGTCTCCTCGACGATCTGCCACGTAAGACCTTTCGTCTTCGTGTCCATTTGGATCGACGTGATGCCGTCGCGCGTGCCGCCGATTTTGAAGTCCATGCCGCCGACGCCGTCTTCAAGATCTTGGAGGTCGGTGATGATCTTGTAGCGGTTGATATCGTTCGGATCGGTGGCGATGCCCATGGCGATGCCCGCGACCGGTTTCGTGATCGGTACGCCGGCGTCCATGAGCGCGAGTGTCGAACCGCAGATCGAACCTTGTGAAGACGAACCGTTCGAGCCCATCGTTTCGGAAACGACGCGGATCGTGTACGGGAAGACTTCTTTCGGAGGAAGCACCGGAATCAACGCGCGCTCGGCGAGACCACCGTGACCGACTTCGCGGCGACCGCCGCCGCCGAAGCGACCGGTTTCGCCGACGGAGTACGGAGGGAAGTTGTAGTGGTGGAAGTAGCGGCGTTTTTCCGAGAACTCCATGCTGTCGACCAGCTGGACGTCGGACGGAGCGCCGAGCGTGACGGTCGAAAGGATCTGCGTTTCACCGCGTGAAAACAGGCCCGAACCGTGGACGCGCGGGAGCAACGCGACTTCGGCGGAGAGTTCGCGGATCTCGTCGAGCGCGCGGCCGTCGCAGCGCTTGCCTTCATCCAAAATGATTTGCGAGACGACTTCTTCGACCCACTTCTGCATGGCGTCGAGCGCCCACTTACGCTTGTCCTTGCCGACCTGTTCGGTCTTCAGATATTCGTCGAGCGTATGAGCAAGCGCGACTTTCGCGTCGCGACGCTCGCCCTTCGTGGCTTTCGGCGTGGCGAAAAGATATTCGCGGATTTTCGGGAAGATGAATTCGCGCGACTTGGCGATCAACGCCTCTTTTTCTTTGGCGGTTTCTTCGTCGAGGCCGATCAGCTCGTTGACCGAACGTTTCGGTTTGCCGATCTCGGCGACGATCTTTTCGATGAAGGCTTGGATCTCGGTGAGATGCTTCGCGCCAAAACGCATGCCGTTCATCACGTCTTCCTCTTTCGCTTCGTTGCTTTCCGCTTCAACCATGGTGGTAAGCGAAGGCGTGCCGACAATGACGACGTCGATGTCGCTCTTGTCGCGCGCTTCGTACGACGGGTTGATCACCCACTCGCCGCCGACGCGGCCGACGCGGATGCCGGCGACGGGGCCGTCCCACGGAATGTCGGAAATGCCGAGCGCGATCGACGCGCCGACCATCGCCGGGATGTCGTAGTCGTTTTCTTTATCGAACGCGAGCGTCGTGAAGACGACTTGGATTTCGTTTCGAATCTTCGAGTTGAAGAGCGGACGAATCGAGCGATCGATCATGCGGCCGACGACGATGGCGTCATCGGTCGGGCGGCCTTCGCGCTTCAAGAAGCGCGACGACTTGATTTTGCCCGCGGCGTAGAGACGCTCTTCGCACTCGACCGAGAGCGGAAGAAAGTCGATGCCTTCGCGCGAGCCGGAGCTCATCGTGGCGGTGACGAGCACCATCGTGTCGCCGTAGCGCACGACGCAGGAACCGTTGGCCTGCTTGGCGAGCTTGCCGATCTCAACAGAGAGCGTTTTGCCGCCCCATTCAAGCGAGAACTGCTTGGTCATACGTTATTTCCGAACGCCGCGAGGCCAGTACTCAGTCCTGCGTCGCCGAAACTTCGGCGGTGCGGGACTGCGAACTGTCTCCTCGCGCGTGCGGAATGCTAGTTGTTAGTCCACCCAGACGGGAGGAGGCAGGTGTCCGATGTTCGGGCGGCTGCCTCCCCGCACCTGCGGGGAAGAGGATTACTCTTGATCGTCCTGGAGCATTTGGCTGATGTTCGGATCGACGTCATCGGCAGTCGGGGCCGACTTCGGTCCGCGTGTTTGGCGTCCGGATGGCGCGCTGGCTGGGCGGCCGGTGTGGCGCGTCGGGATCAGGTAACGGTGCTGGTCGCGAGAGAGGTCGACGAAATCGTCGGCCGCTTCGACGAGTTTGGAGGAAGACGTTTCGCGGAAGGCCATGACTTCGGTCTGTACGCCCATATTTTGGAGGTATTCGACCAATGGGATGAAGTCGCCATCGCCGGAAACAAGGACAACGACGTCGAGTTTGGGCGAAAGACGGATGGCGTCGACGACCATACCGACGTCCCAGTCGGCCTTTTTGGCGCCGCCGAGGAAGACTTGAACTTCGCGTTCTTTCGTTTCAATGCCGAGCTTGGTGAGAGCGTCAAAGAATGACTGCTCTTCCGGCACGCCGGCGCGAACGACGTAGGCGATGGCGCGCACGAGCGCGCGGTCGGCGACGGCGGTTTCGACGATGTTGCCGAAGTTCACGCGGCAATTGTAAAGGTTTTTCGCCGAGTAATACATGTTCTGCACGTCGATGAAGACGCCGACGCGCTGACTCCTTTGCTTAATAACGGCCATACGTACTGAAAAAGGGGTGAATATTGCCCCGCGAATGCGGGGTCCGCTAATTGCGGAAAAAACGGACAAATACCGGAAGCGCGTGGAACGGCCAAAGCCGCGCCACGCGCTTATCATTTATACTTTCAGTTTTTCGGTGAGCTTCGCGTACTCCTTCGGCATTTCGCGCTGGAGGTAGCGGAGCAACTTGCGGCGCTCGTTGACTTTGCGCAGCAAACCGCGGCGGGAAGAGAAGTCCTTCTTGTGCATTTTCAGGTGGTCGGTCAGATCCTTGATCTCAGCCGTGAGGATGGCGATCTGGACCTGAGCGGAACCGGTGTCCTGGTCGTGCGTTTTGACCTTCTCGATGATTTTTTCCTTTGCCTTCTTGTCGAGCATACATCTTTTATAAGCCTTCGCGCCGAGTAAGAGCCCGCTCGAGGGCTGAAACCAAGCTGCGTGGCAGAGAATAAGTACGCGAGAACACTAACAAAAGCGGGGAGGAACGTCAAGTCTGGGCTAAGACAAAAGAAAAACCCTACGGAAACGTAGGGTCTTGGGTCGGGGCGGGGGAAGAGATGATCTCGGAACAGGCGTCGGTGTCGAGCGGGTGCGTGTCGAAGAACGCCTTGAGCTCCGTCGCCGAGAGGGATCGCTTGAAGCCGTAACGGTCCTCTTCCTTCAGGATCACGAGCTTGGCCAGATCCATGATCGCTTCCTTGTTTGCCATGACGCAGCGCTTGGTCTCGGCATAGAAGCGTTCGCGCTCGGGCTTCAGCTCACCGTTCATGAGACATCGGTCCCCGATACGGCTTTCCGCCGGACATTCGCATTCCGCGACTTCGCAGTAGGCGAGGGACTCGAAGGCGAAGTTGTCCGAGTCCGGATCGCTGTCGGGCGGCGTCTTGTGGAAGAGCACGTCTTCGGCGGCGGCGCCGGCCAGCTGCGTGAGCGCCAAGGCTCGGTGCTGATACGCCTTGTCGCCGCGCATGACTCCGTCGCCGGGATAGGTCAGGCCCCAGAACTTGTCCGGGTAGCTGGCCCTCGAGAAGACGACGAGTTCGTTCACGCCGCGCTCCGGCAGCACGGCCATGTCGACGACGGCATGGGCGGCTTCGTGGTGCGCGGTAATGACCTGGTTCTCCGGAGAGATGCGCTCGCGTTCGCGAAGCTTCTCTTCGGGCGCCAGGATCACCTGATGCGCCGGTTGATTGCGGTCCGTGAACTCGATCGTGAGCAGGCAGACGCCGGATGCAAGCAGAGCGCCAAGCAGGACGCTGAGCATGACCAGCCACACAACGCGTCGGTCGGACATACGCACCTCCTTGTCCTTTGGACGTGTAGATAAACGCTACCAACCGTATCGGACTCGGTCAAACGGCCGGAGTGTCGTACAATACGAAAAGAGACCGACGCATCGGTCTCCGCTGAGGGTGGAGTGAGGGGTTGCTAGTTGGTGAACGCGATGGCGCTCGTGTTGTAGGCGCGGTTCGAGCGCGACCGAGCCAGGCGATAGGACGCCTTCTTGGTCAGATACGCCCGAAGCCGTTCGGGGTGCGCCGTGTCCTGCAGATACGGCGTGATCTCAACCCAGTGCTGGTAGGCGTGCAGGTAGTAGGTGCCGTTCTTGTCCCGGCCGTAGTAGCGAGAGATCGCACGCTTCCACGAACCGAGTCGGTCGTGATGGCGCTTGAGCTGCGTGCCGGCGATGACCGCGCCTCCACAGAACGTCATGGGGTCGAGGTTGCGCGCGAGCGCGTCCTTCACGATCTCTCCCGCCGAGAACTGGAACGGGCCGCAGCAGCCGCCGAAGTTGTGCGTGTTCACGTCCATGGTGGCCGTGCCGCACGAACAGCGCATGCCGTTCTCGTTCCAGTTGAACTGCTTGGTCAGGAGGGAGAGTGCGGCCGCGTGGCTGCACGAACCGCCAACCTTGCAACGGATCTCGAGCTGATCCTTGACGGGACAGAGATCCGAGCCGCCGGAGCCGTAGACCACGCCGGTCTCGTTCAGCCAGATCGAGGTGAGCACGTCGATCGGCGTACCGCTGACGTAGCTCGCGTAGGCGAGGACGTCGAGGGTTTGCTCCGGGTGATCGACGGGATCGAAGCTCGCGCAGACCACGGCAGGTTCGCCATCCGGCACGGAAGCCGGCCTGGTTGCTGCCACGGGGATGGAACCCACACCGTCGTCGGGTCCGAGATCTTCATCCCCCTGCTCGTCCTCGCTCTCGAGGCTTGCTTCGTCGTCGGTTGCCGGGACGGGCGCCAGAGTCCGGTGCACGATGATGACGCGCTCCTTTCGGTCGTGGAAGGGGCCTTCGTTCACGAACGTCCAGAGGACGCACATGAACACGAAAACGACGAACGCCTTGATCCAGTCTTGCAAGCGATTCTCCTCATGAAATGGGCGGTTCCGAGCGCCCCCCGGTTGATCGAATGACCAATTCGGAACATCCAATACTAGCAAAAAACACCGTTTCTGTCAACCTTATTTGACAAACTATGGCGCTAAAGGAAAAAGACGACAAATTAGCCAAAAAAAGCCAAATTCACGAACTGATTCGTGATTTCGGAGATTATTTGGAAATTGAGAAAAACCGCTCAAAACGCACCCGGGAAAACTACGGCTTCTATTTGGGGCGCTTTGCTGACTGGGCGGTTGAGAAGGGGATTTCAAAAGCGAATGGGGTGACGCTTGATGCGGTGCGTCAGTTCCGCCTCTGGTTGAATCGTTTGGAAGATGCTCACGGCGTCGCGCTCAAGAAAAATACGCAGAACTATCATTTAATTGCTTTACGCGCTTTTTTGAAGTATTTGTCGAAGCGCGATATCGAAACGCTGGCGCCGGAAAAGATCGAACTGGCCAAGCAGCCGGATCGACATGTCGAATTTTTAGAACCGTCGGAGGTACAAAAGCTGCTCGATGCGCCGATGAAGTCGCAAGGGCCAGACATGGTGCGTCTGCGCGATCGTGCGATTCTTGAATTGCTTTGGTCGACCGGGCTGCGCGTTTCCGAGCTCTGCGGCTTGAAGTTGGAGGACATCAACTTCAATCGCAATGAATTTTCTGTGAAAGGAAAGGGTTCGAAGTGGCGCGTTGTCTTTTTTTCGGACGATGCCAAGACGTGGGTGAAGAAATATCTCGACGCGCGCAAGGACATGAGCCCGATGCTCTTTGTGAGTCACGATCGCGCCGCGCACGGACGCGACGAGCTCTCGGGTCTGACGCCGAGGAGCGTGCAGCGTATCGTCGAGCACTATCGCAAGATCGCCGGCATCACAAAAAGCATCTCGCCGCACACGCTGCGCCACTCGTTCGCGACGGATTTGCTCATGAACGGCGCGGATTTGCGCAGTGTGCAGTCACTACTCGGCCACGCGTCCGTCACGACAACGCAGATCTACACGCACATTACCGATTCACATCTTCAAGAAGTATATAAAGCGTTTCACGACAAGCGCAAAGGACGCAAAACGTGATAGACTAGAGACACAACCACCTCTTATGTTTGATGTAATGCTCGTTACGCTTTTTCCCGCACTGACGGCGCTCTGTTGTTTCGGGGCGACGATTGCGGCGTTTAACTTCATCCTCCTTAACAAGGGAGCGAAGATGAACGTGACCTGGGTTTTAATCGCCTTCGGCACGACCGCGGTCGGCGTGGAAAACCTCTTCGTCCTGCTCGGCCTTTTTCAGCGCTTTGTGCCGGTCATTGAAGCTGTTGGCGGCGTCTGTTTTCTCGCCAGCGCGATTCACGCCCGCAATTTGTACAAGAAATTATTGAAGTAGGTATGGCCGACGCCGTCCTCGACGCCTTCGCGCTGCTCGGCCGCATCTCGAACGACTCGGTCTTTGCCGAGCGCGTCCGTCTTCGTGCCGACGAAGCGTTTTTGGACAAGACGGGCGCGCGCGAAGAACGCTTCGCTAAGCTGTACTTGGAAGCCGAGGCAGAACTGGTGCGCACATCGAAAGGCGCGCTGACGCAAGAGGCAATTCGCCGCCAGCTCCTTGCCGCATTTCCGAACGGCACGCGGCACTCGGCGTTTCGCTTGCTTTTACTGTCGCCCGAGCTTCAGCTTTTAGCGTTGGCTTCGGCGCTGCTCGCGGCCTACGCCGAGCGAAGCCGCGTTTTTTTTGGCACGCACGTCAGCGATCGCATCGTGGCCAAGGCGCTCGACGAGACGCCGTGGAAAGGCGTGCGCGTCGACCTGACGCGAGGCTTGCCGTATCAGCCGGAACGCATGCGCAACCTGGCGGAGTGCGGCGAGATCGTGGCCGCGCTCTTCTCGCATTGGTATGAACTTTTGCACGTCACACTCGGCCACAAAACGTCGCGCAATTTGTTCGAAATGGCGTATCTCGACGTCGAGGCGGGATTCGGCTTTTTGCCGGCTCTCAAGAATCTTCTCGGACTGACGCCGACGAACGTGCTCTGGGCTTCGAAAGTGAAACTCTTGCACGAGCTGGAGAAGGAAACGACGCTGCAAGCGAAAGGCTTGCGTACCGCCGACGAAGACCTGCGCCGGCAAGCGGAACATTTGCAGCAAACCGTGCATGAACTACAGGAGACGCGCCAACAACTTGAAGCGACGGCGCGCGCCCGCTCGGAATTTATCGACGTCGTTTCCCATCAGTTCCGCACGCCGCTTTCTTCAATCCGTTGGAGCGCGGAACTTTTGGCCGACGCGGTTGCCGACAAGAAAATCGATCCGGAACTTCGCGAAGCCGTCGAGACGGTGCGTCAGCGCAGTGTCTATTTGAGCCAGACGCTTGATCGCGTCTTCGCGACGCTCGATATCGAAACTGGCAAGCTGGTGCTCGACGCCAAGCCGGCGTTCCTTTGGGAGCTGGTGCAGGACATTCACGATCGATCCGAAAAAGATTTGGCGCGACGTAAACTGAAATGGAAGTTTGAGCGGACGAAAAGCCAGCTCAAGGAAATTCCGTTTGACAAGGCGAAAATTTCTTTCGCGCTCAAGATCATGATCGACAACGCCATCACCTATTCCAAAGAAGGCGGTACGATCACGGTGCGCGTGGCCGACGCCAAAATTGACGGCGCGGCGTATCAGGTCTGTTCAGTCAGCGACGAAGGCATTGGTCTCTCAAAAGAAAATCTTGAAAGAGTCTTTGATAAATTTTTCCGTTCGCAGAAAGCGGTTCTGCAATCCCCGGATGGTTCAGGGCTCGGACTTTTCATCATCAAGCACTTCATCGAAGCGCACGATGGAAAAGTGTGGATCGAAAGCGACGGAGAGGGGAAGGGCGCAACGGTGGCGATTGCGTTGCCGGTACGGTAGCAGCGAAAGGGCTCGCGCCGTGACGCTGAAAAACCGACGACAAGAGCGTCGGTTTTTTGCATAAAAGAAAAACCCGTCTCCGTGGAGACGAGTCTTAGACGAGCCAGTGCGGCTCGATCCGCTTCGTGACGGTCTTGGCGTAGGACGGCTCGCGCGCCGCCAGCTGCTTGTTGGCGAGCCGCCAGCAAGGGAGGTAGTTGCCAGCCATGGCCGCTTCGATCAGCTTGGCGCCCTGATCCGACGTGCCGTTGCCGTCGTCCGAGAGCTTCAGGAGCTCGTCCGCCACCACGGCGCGCGAGGTGCTCGAGAGTCCGCTGAAGGCGGGGAGCTCGAGATGCGCCTTCGCGAAGGCGACGGAGGTGACGGCATCGGCACCGACGGCGCGCTTCTGGCAGAGCCGCGCGTAGCCGACGGCGAGGGCGAGGTGAAGGAGCGCGTTCTCTTTCTTCGTCATGATGATCTCCGGAGCGGGGAAGAGCTCTTCGGGCAGCAGCTCGGGGCTGATCGGCAACGGATCGATCGGCATGCCGGCGCCGATCGTTACGTTGGACATCTCCCAGAAGTGGGCGTGATCGCCGATCTGCGCCGCGTCGATGAACGCCACGCCGCTGTTCAGCAAGCCGTCCTTCACGAACTCGAAGATCTCCATCTTGATCCAGTCCATGACGGACTTGGGCAGCTTGGCGAACATGGGGAGCTGCAGGTGCGTTTGCGTCGCGTCCGAGATCTCGCCGAGAGAGATGGATCCCTTCTTCGACTCCAGCACCTTGCCGGCCTTGAGCGCACAGAGGATGTAGCCGACGGTGATCGCCAGGCGCATCTTCGCGTTCGTGTCGGCCAACGCGGTCTGCTCGTCGGCGGTCAGGCCGAGGATCTCCGACTGCTGGCCGGTGACGGCCCGGCAGTCGCAATCGCCGCGGCGGTTGGGGGAATCGATCGCCAAGCCGACGCGCTTCCAGATGTTCTCGATGCCACGCGCGCCGTGACGCAAGATGTCCTTGAAGTTCTCGGCGCGGTGCTTCGCACAGAAGTCCTGCGTGAAGCTGTGGGCGTACCAGCCCAGCGTTTCGCGCACTTCGTCGAACGCGGGGTTCTGAAGGTGAGCGGTGCGGAACTCGGGGTTGTAGCTCAGTCGCAGTTCGTCCACGGTGAAGCGGACGACGGAGGCGACGGTTCCGAAGTGAATGAGCCGGTGCTGTTCGGGCGTCATGAACGTTCTCCTGTACGGGGTATCGTGACGCCGCGAGCATCGCATAAAAATGCCTGCTTGTCAACCGTTCCCGTCCGCGCACCAAAGAAAAAAGCACCATTATTGGTGCTTTTTTCATGGGGCGGCCAGAGGGAATCGAACCCTCATTCGTGGAACCACAATCCACTGTCCTACCACTGAACGATGGCCGCCATGCTGGTGTCCCCGGCAGGAATCGAACCTGCAACCTTCGGGATAGAAGCCCGCCGCTCTATCCAATTGAGCTACGGAGACATGCAGGTTTCATTGTATACCGGAAAGCGAACGGAGGGAGGATACCAACTTCCGGAGGCCGTGTCAACGCCTGTTTATCAAAAGAAAAGAGAGCCGCTGGGCTCTCAAGAACGCCGGAAACGCGGACAATCAGTCGATCTTCTCGGCCTGCGGCTTGCGCCGGAACGTCCTCCAGTCGTACCGTCCGCCGCCCTCGGCCGAGCTCATGCCGCGGCTGATCGTGACGGCCGTGAGGTTGGGGAAGATCAGCGCGAGCCCGGAGACGAACTCTCCGGCATGGTCGAACAGTACCGAATCCTCCATCAGTGCCTCGCGGGTTCCCAGACCGTGTGCGGAGAACACGTCGGCGATCGTGCCTTCGAAGCCCTCGAGCTTGTCGGTGTCGAAGTTGATCGCGCCCTGGCTCGCCAGGACGCGGATGGTGGTGATCGTTTCGTTGGTACGGATGTCGGACATGTACTCTGTCTCCTTCTTGGATGCGGGATCTGTACCGCAAAATGACCATTTTGTCAAGATGGCGTAGAATGAAGCGGTTATGAAATTCTTGGATCTCTTCCTGCACCTGGACGCCACGCTCGGGTCCGCCATCGCGACCTACGGCGGCTGGATCTACGGCGCGCTCTTCGCGGTCATTTTTTGTGAAACGGGCCTGGTCGTGACGCCGTTTCTGCCCGGAGACTCCCTGCTTTTTGCCGCCGGGGCGTTTGCTGCGTCAGGCGCGTTGAACCTTTGGGTCGTTTGGGTTCTTCTTTTCGCCGCGGCGGTGTTGGGCGATGGCGTGAACTATCGGATCGGTTTGAAAATCGGCGCGCGCATTCTCGAGACGGGAAAGCTCGCAGGCGTCCCGATCAAAAAAGAGTACATCGCCAAAACGCAGTCGTATTACGATCGTTACGGCGCGAAGACGATCGTGCTCGCGCGCTTCATGCCGTTCCTGCGCACGTTTGCGCCGTTCGTGGCCGGTGTCGGCCGCATGCGCGCCAGTGTCTTTTCTTTCTATAACGTGATCGGCGCCGCCGCTTGGGTTTCGCTTTTTGTCTTTGGCGGATATTTCTTCGGAAACGTGCCGATCGTCAAAAAGAATTTCGAGATCGTCATTTTTGCCATCATCTTTATTTCAGTGCTGCCGGCACTTTTCGAAGTGATCAAGCAGGGCCGTTCAAACCGTCGCGCCTGACTCGAGAAAAAAGAAAACCCGCGAACGTGTCGCGGGATGGTGGCGTGCTATCGAGTCGGCGTCGCTGCCTTCACGGCCGAAATGATCTTCGGATCAACACCGATCGCGTCGGCGAGTTGGCGAATCATCTCGACACGCCTGAGGTTGATCGGATTGGACACGCGGACTTCTGCAGACGGCCTGGCCGTCTTGAGATTGAGATCCCGGCACCACGCGTCGACTTCGTCGTTGCCGATGAAGAGATCGAGCCTCGTGACCGGACCCGTAGAGTCCACGCCGAGCGAGAAGCGAGCAAGTCCGTGATGCGCGTGGCCTTGGAAGTTCAGGTGTTCATCGAGCAGCGTGTAGAACACCGCCTCGCACCACGGATGCATGCCGCCAGTTTCGACGCGGATCGGTCCGCTGTCGCCATGCATGAAGCGGTGGTCGCCGCGCTTGCCGTAGCGCTCGGTTGGGAACGTCCACGAAGGCGCGTCGTCGGGCAGTGGACCTCGAAGATTGAAGCAGAGCTTGTCATCCGCGAGCAGGCCGAGCGAAAATCCTTCGCGAAGCGGCGGCGCGAACGAAGGACTGCTGTCGGGATGACCCAGCTCGCGCTCGATCATGAGGACGAACTGGCCCGTCTTGCCCTTCAGACGCTCCGCGAGTTCGCGATACCGCGCCTCGATCGGATCAGCGGAGCCATCGAGCACCATCAAGGGCGCGTGGACGGTCATGAAGTCGCTGATCGGATCGCCGGTCGATTCTCCCCGCAAGATTCGCTCGCGGGCCTCGTGCATCACCCTTCGGGCATCGGCCAGCATTCTCTGCGCGGCCGTGCGAACGTCATGTACGGATTCTGGCATCTCTAGCTCCTTGTTGAGGCCGAGCGCATGGTAACCGCGCCTTGAAAAACGCGCAACGGAACGCCATGCGTCAAAAAAGAAAAAAGACGCCGATCGGCGTCTTCAGGCCAGAGATTCCCTCAGCTCCTCCTGCACCTCGTAGTGCAGGCGGACGTCTTCGGCGACCTTGCGGAGCTTGTCGAGCTCTTCGAGGTTCTCCGTCTCGCGAACCTTCTTGATGGCTCCTTGGATCAGCTTCAGCGTCTCCTCGGAGTTGGGTCGGTCCTTCGCGCGGCTCTCCAGGCCCTCGAGTTGGGCGAGGATGCGTTCGTGCTCCGACGCGAACGTCCGTCCGATGATCTTGTTCTTGAGCTTGCTGAACGTCGGTTGCGCGTCCGAGGTGACGAGGCGCAGCGTCTGCATCAGCAGGACGCCGGGCAACATCGCCAGGTAGACGACCCAGCCGAGCAAGAAGTGCGGGATGGACGTGAAGGGGTTGGGATACTGGTTGGTATTGCCGTACCCGTTCCGTTCGCGGCGGTGCGTGACGTAGCCGAGAAGGAAGAAGGCGGCGGCGAACGCGCACGAGATGATGACCCAGAGCGCGGCACCGAGCCAGAGCGAAGGCATCGTGCGCGCCTGCTCCACGAGCGGCCAGCGATGCGTCGCTCCGCCGGTCCAGACCGGACGCTCGCGGAACTCCTCGGGCACGTCGGGCAGCGCGGCGCGTTTGGCCGCTTCGTCGCCGCCGAGGAGTGTCGCTAGCCGCTCGGGGTTGCCCAGCGTGGCAACAGCCTGTTTCAGTGAGCATCGACCCACCAGCCAGCCGCCATCCTCACTCTTGTTGCAAGTGATCCAGGTACGCAAGCCGAGACCGCCGCGCTCGTCGATGAACATCGACGAGATGATCTTGGCGCGTCCGTTGACGTCGGCTCCCGCCAGTGCAAGTGTGCGGAGGTCCGCGGCGAGCGTGCGCAGTGCCGGGTCCTCGACGCTCTCCGCGGGCACGTGTCCTGCGAGCGCTTCGTCGAAGCGCACCTGTCGCGGGTTGAGCCTCCGCTCCGCGTACCAGTCGGAGTAGGTCTTGTCCTTCGTCTTGAAGGCGCGGTACTCCGAGGTCTCTTCGGACGTGCCGTACTTGATGACGGCGGCGGTGATGCCACCAATCACGAAGACGGCGCAGAACGCGAGTAGGGCATACAACCAAAACGCTCTCGGTTTCATCGTTTCTCTCCTTGGAAGAACTGGCGAAAAGCTACCACAATTTGGTGCCTGTGTCAACGTGCTATACTGCCGCTACTATGCGCTATTGGCTGATGAAAACCGAACCCGAAAGTTTCTCGATCGACGACCTAAAACGCCTGAAAAAAGACGCGTGGAGCGGGGTGCGTAACTATCAGGCGCGCAACTTCATGAAGGAGATGAAGGTCGGCGACAGGGTACTTTTTTACCACTCAAGCACGACGCCACCCGGTATCGCCGGACTCGCCAAGGTCGTCGCTGCAGCGCATCCGGACGAAACGCAGTTTGTGAGAAAGAGTCCGTATTTCGATCCGAAAGCGACGAAGGCAAAACCGATCTGGTACTGCGTCGACGTCGGATTCGTAAAAAAGTTTTCTCGGCTCGTTCCGCTTGAGGAGCTGCGCGGCATCAAAGCGCTCAAAGACATGGTCTTGCTCCAACGCGGCTCGCGCTTGTCGGTCCAGCCGGTGACGGAAAAAGAATTTGAAGCGATCATCAAACTTCCAAATCTATGAAAGATTACAACGCTGCATCGCTTGAACTCCACGAAAAATATCAAGGCAAGTTGGACGTCGTCAGTGTCGTGCCCGTGACGGACAGAGAAACGCTGTCAACGATCTACACGCCGGGCGTGGCCGCGCCGTGCCTTGCGATCGCGAAAGATTCTTCGCTTGCGAAGACACTCACGATCAAAGGAAGAACCGTCGCTGTCGTGACGGACGGAACCGCCGTGCTCGGGCTCGGCGACATCGGTCCTTTGGCCGCCATGCCGGTTATGGAAGGCAAAGCGATTTTATTTAAGGAGTTTTCGGGACTCAACGCCTTTCCGATCGCACTCGCGACAAAAGATGTCGACGAGATTGTTGAAACGGTGAAACGCATCGCTCCGGGCTTTGGCGGCATCAACTTGGAAGACATTTCCGCACCGCGCTGTTTCGAGATCGAACGCCGTCTGACGGAAGAGCTTGACATCCCCGTGTTCCACGACGACCAGCACGGCACGGCGATCGTCGTCTTAGCTGGACTCATCAATGCCTGCAAAGCGCTCGGACGAGATCTCCTGAGCGCGAAAATCGTGTTTTCAGGCGCGGGCGCGGCCGGCGTCGCCGTCGCTAAACTGCTGCACGCGTACGGAGCGAAAGATATCACGCTCTGCGATTCGAAGGGCGTCATCAGTAAAGATCGCGCCGATTTGGACGCGTCCAAAACCGCGCTTCTCGCATGGTCGAATCCTCGCGGACTTTCCGGCCTGTTGGCCGACGCGTTGCATGGAGCAGACGTGTTCATCGGCCTTTCAAAGGGTGGCCTCATGAATGCCGAGCTGGTGCGCAGCATGGCGGCACAACCCATTATCTTCGCCATGGCGAATCCGACGCCGGAAATCATGCCGGATGAGGCCAAGGCTGGCGGCGCCGGCGTGGTCGCGACCGGTCGCTCGGATTTTCCGAACCAGATTAACAATCTCCTCGCGTTCCCGGGCGTATTCCGCGGCGTTTTTGACGCGGGCGCGCTGAAAATTACCGAGAAGATGAAACTCGCGGCCGCCGAAGCGCTTGCGGCGTTGGTGACGGAACCGACAGCGGAACGCATTATCCCCGACGCACTCGACAAGAGCGCGACGGTCGCCGTTGCTGCCGCCGTTTCACGCGCGTCGAAAGAGTAGGTAGAATGCTGAGGAAGATCTTCATGCGCAAATACCTTCTCATCGCGTTTTTCGCACTTCTCGTTTTTCTCGGCTATCGTCCCGTGAAAGAAACCATTTTGAGTTTGCGCGGCGTGACGTACGACGGCGGCGTTTTGAGTTGCGAGTATCAAGGGCGCGCCTATCGTTCGGACGAGCAGCGCCAAGCCGACGACGGCTGCAACGTCTGCACCTGTGGCGCGACGGGTTGGAACTGCACGAAAATTATCTGCGTCGCCGGCGGAACCGGAACAGGCACGATCACGGGCACACTGTCCTCTCCGGATGGAAAAACAATTCCTGCCGAGCGCGTGTGCGCGCTTAACCTGAAGAACGGCGAGCAGGAATTCTGCCAGCAGACGACGGAGGGAACGGCTGAGTACGCGATCGCGGTAAAACCGGGGAACTACTGGGTGTACGCCAGGCGCGCCGACGACGAAAGCGGCAAGCGCGCGTACTGGTCGGAGCATGTGAAATGCGGCGGGCAAGCCGCCTGCAAAAATCACTCGCCGATCGTCGTGTCGGTGGCCACCGGGCAGATCAGTAATGCCGATCCGAAGGACTGGTCGGCGAACGTGCAAATCGATCTCATCAACATCACGCCCTCGAAGTGGGAATACAACACGCACAACTACTATCCGAACTCTGTCGTGTTGGTCAAAGGAAAGGGGCTCACGGACGTAAAAATCATGGCGACCGATTATCCGCCGCGGCCGGACGCGCCGGCCTACGCGCTCGGCCAGGCGAAGCTGGCGATTGACGATCGCGGATTCCAAACGTGGACACTGCCAATCGCGAAAGGGCTTGAAGCCGGAACGGTGTACGCCATCGGCACGAACGCCGAGGGGGAGTACACGACGAGTCATGAGCTCAGGATCGTGCGCCCGATTGAAACCGCGCAATAAGAAAAACGCTCCGTCGCGCGGCGGAGCGTTTTCTTTTCTACAGAGCCCGTGTCTTTTGCATCTCGCTTCTGACGTGGGCGAGAATTTCCTGCTCGGCTTCTGCTGCCGTTTTTCCTTGTAAGAAACAGCGCGCCTGAGTGTGCCCGCCTTCGCCGTCCCAACGCGCGGCAAGCGCGTCGGCGTCGCGGCGGACTTCGCTGCGAATCAAGCAGCAGATGCGCCCGTCCTCGCGCTCGTGGATCAAGACAATCGTTTCGGCGTCAGGAGAGGAAAGAATCAGATCGTCGATCACGTCCGGCAGTGCGGCTTCCGACGCGCCCGAGAGCGCGAAGTCTTGGCGCGTCAGTACGGATGAAACGAGCTTTAACGTGGAGTCGAATTTCAGTCGCGCGAGCGCGCGGCCCCAGAGACGCAAAACGGGAATCGTCTTCGTGCGATACAAGCTGGAAACAATCAGGTCGCGCTTCGCGCCGGCGGCGACCAAGTCGGAAGCGGCGGTCAGCGTCTGCGGCGTGATCGCGCCCGACTTGAAACTGCGCGTCTTTGAAACGATGCCGGTCAGAAGCGCGGTCGCCAGTTCGGCGTCGATCGGACGTTCCAGTTCGCGCAACAATCGATATACGACTTCGCTCGTAGAAGCGGCTGTCGACTCGACACTGTTTATTTGACCGTAGCGTTCGTTGGCGATCGAGTGGTCGATGTTCAGGACGGGCGTGCGGAAAAAAAAGTCCGCGGCCGTGTCGCGCACCGCGCCGAGCGAGGCCAAGTCCGGCGTGTCGATTGTGATGATAAGATCGTGGCGATAATCGGTGGCGCTGGTGCGCACGTGTTCCGCCTCGAGCGCGCCGTTTTTCGGCGTGAGATAGATGTGCAAAAAACCGTCTTTGGTTTCGTACGACAGTTCGCCGATGCGGCTTTTCTGCGTGTCGACGGAAATCACGAACGTGCGCAGCGCGGACATTTCGGCGTGGACGCGCTTGAGCTGCGGCAGGAAGGCGAGGTGCGCCGGCGCTTCGAACCCGTCGCAGACGATTTCGCATTTTTTGCCGGCGCCCTCGAGCGCGGAGGCGAGCGCGACGGCCGAAGCGGCGGCGTCGGGATTCCAGTCTTTTCGGAAAACAATCAAGGGCCGTTCGGTTTTCCGAAGCTGTTCGAGCACCTGTTGTCGCTCGGTAAGGGCCATGTCCTGAAGTCCGGGATAAGACGTCACCTTATCGCGCGGCCACAGGTGCGTCAAGAATCGAACCCGGGAACAAAAAAAGAAGGGAAAAACCCTTCTTGCTTTACGGCCTGGTGGGGAGGATGAACGTCGAGTCGTCGATCAGGCTCGGGCAGATGCCGCGGCCCTCGTTCGTCTTGTGCTCGCCGATCATGTAGTCCACGAGCGCGTAGTGATTGGCGTTGTCCACGCCATCTTCCAGCGCCCGCAGCCAGAGCGTCCCGTCGTCGCAGACGTTGTCGACTTCGACGTTGATGCCGCGGAAGACGCCGGTCGAGCCGCGGCGAAGCGTGCGCATGTGCGGCTTCACTCCGAGATCTTGCAGGCTCCTCTTCGCACGGGCGATGAGCAGCGCGCAGATCTTCCGATACCAGGGCCAGTCCGGCTGGAGCACCGTCTTCGGGAAGAGTTCGCCGAGTTTCGGCTTGTCGAGCTTGCCCATCGCCACGAAGAGCGGTATGCACGCCTGCGCGGCCACGCCCTGTGCCGTCGTGCGTTCCATGTGCGTGCGGAAGTACTCGATCGCGTACTGGATCCGCCAGTAGAGGATGGGATTCTGGCGCTCGGGCCAGACCGTGCGCTCCAGCAGCTTGCGAGCCGTGACGATTTCGGGATCCGTCGGGGAGACGTGGTCGAGGAGACCCTTCTCCCAGGCGAGATCGATCCATTGATCGAGCGTGAAGCTCTTGTCGTCGATGGCGAAGTCGAGCTGCAGCTTGTAGTCGAGCATCCAGCCGTCGGCGATCGGGCGGAGCGCGTTCCGCTCGGTGGGGGAAAGGACAGTCATCATCGGCGCCTCCCAAGGGTGATGGTTGATGACCGCCGAACGTAACAAAAAAACGCGCCGGCGTCAAGGTGAGCCGGCGCGTTTCGTTTACGGACACACGTCCGTCGATTGGTGATAGATGACGCGCGGCCAGTACGACCAGTGCGCGCGGCAGAGCGCGGAAGCGTGCATGAGTGATTGCAACGGTTTCACGTTCTCGCCCTCTTCGGAAACGCGGATGACCGAAGCGAGCGTTTCGAAATAGCGGAACTGCCATGAGGCGTACGCTGTCATGGCGAGGAGTCCGGCACCGAGCGCGAGCGCGACCCACATCGGAACGGGCCGTTTGAGGAAGGTGTTCATAGTACGTGTTTCGTATCAACTCCCTTTGAGGCTGTCAAAGGGCTTATAAGCAGGAAAGGGGACTGACCGACTCGAGAGCCGAACCGGTCAGTCCTTGATATGCACGAACGCGGTCGCGCAGGCTTCGCCGAGCGCCTTGTGGGAACCGTTCTTCACGTTCCAACGGATGTCTTCGGCTTCGTTCGAATGGTACGAGACCAAAGGCTCGCCACTGCCGTCGAAACCAGAGACGATCGCCGTGTGATTGAACAGATTCCCCGCGTCGCAGCGATAGCCCGAGTCGGCACGCCGCAACCGATAGAAGATCAGGTCGCCGACGCGCAGATCGCGCGCATGCGACTTGAACTCCGCGCGGCCGGAGATCGTCGTGAGGTAGGTGAGAAGGCCGTTGACGGTCCGCCAACTCTGACTGCTGCCCCACCACTCGCAGCTCTTCGTGTACCACCAACCGGCGTCGTCCCGGTGGGTGTAGTCCATTTCGAGCCCGCCGTACCAGAGCACCTGCGAGGCGAAGTTCGTACAGTCCGCAGGCGACTTCACCGGACGACCGTTCTCGACTTCCCAACCCGCGCAGTACGCGGTTTGAGGATTGGGCGACTTGGCGTACCGATGGACGTACTCCGACGCGCGGGCGCGATCGTACGTGCCGGAAGCGGACGGAACGAGAAGCTGAGTCTCGCTCCGCGCCTCCGACACCGCATCGGGGTTGGGATCCTCCGTCACGGACTCCGCGACGCGCGCCGCGCGGGCCGCGTCCGGATCCGGGGAGAGATCGGTTTCGCTGCGCTCTTGCGGCAACGGGGTCTCGTCGTCGCAACCGCTGGCAACACACGTGAACAGGAGAACGTGCCAAAGCATTTTCTTCACGGGACACTCCTTGAAAGAACTCTGGCAAAAGCGCCAGTGGGCAGGTCCTAGCAAAAGCGGCTAAAATGTGTCAAGAGGCTGACACATTTTAACGTACGTGTGGCCGAAAATAGGCCAAAACAAAAGCTCCTCCGGCACGTGCCGGGGGAGCCTGTTTTTCGACTTCGTTCAGAGCTGCAGGTCGACGGCCGAGGTATCGATATCCTCGGGAGCGACGCTGGAGCTGGTGCCGGCGCTGTGCGCGCGGCGCGATCCTTCCGGTTCGTAGATTTTCAGATTGACGCGGGCGTTGTTCTTCGCACCAACGATCTTGAGCAGCGTGCGGATCGAGCGCGCCGTCTGGCCTTGGCGGCCGATGACGTAGCCCATGTCCGCCGGATTGACTTTGAGGGTGATGAGCACGCCTCGTTCGTCGATCGTGCGCTCCGTCTCGACGTCCTCGGGATGTCCGACGATGCCTTTGACGACGTACTCCACGAACTCCTGATCCATTTCTCTTGCCATACCTTCTGTAACGCGGTGATTAGCAGGTTCAGTGGCGACTGCCGACCTCCTCAGTCTCCATCCACATGCTATCAAAAAACGGGGGTATCGTCAAAGAAAAAGACCCCATCAATCGTCGA
>CAZKMF010000138.1:0-9266 GCA_964553975.1 uncultured Gammaproteobacteria bacterium
CGAAGCCGGCTTTGAAGGTGTTGCGACCGATGCGGCCGAAGCCGTTGATGGCAATGCGGATCATGGCTTGTAGAATTTAATGGTTGAAACAAGTGTCGCGAACACCGAAGGATCGACCGTTGCCGATCGAACAATCAGTGCTTTCGCACCCATCGGCACGTATACAGCCTGGCGGCTGACGCGTCCG
This sequence comes from uncultured Gammaproteobacteria bacterium, assembly GCA_964553975.1. GTDB lineage: Bacteria > Patescibacteriota > Patescibacteriia > SG8-24 > DYFX01 > DYFX01. The sequence continues at coordinate 188 of CAZKMF010000138.1, forward strand.
TTTTCAAAAGAAGTTTTGAAGATCGCGGAACGACCGTCAACGCCCACGTCGTACGAAGCGGCGTGCGTGTCGGAAAAATCCTCCGCCGCGAGATTGGCGATTTCCTGGCGATCGCCGAGTTCGACCGTCGCGATCAAAATACCGCCACTGGCAGCTCCCGCCGTCGCGAGCTCCGGCATCGATCGGCCGACGCGGATACGCGTCGCATCGCTCATATCGAGGCGCCAATCGGGCGGAATCGCGAAAGCGAAACTATTCGCGTCGTGCCGCGACCACGCGTCCGTATCAAGCGTCACGCTTTGCGGAACGGAACTGATCGAGAGCGTGGCGGGCACGGCCATCGGCGCAAGCGACGCGTACCAGATAACAAAAAGACCGTAAGCCGCGACAACACCGAGCAGCGAAGCTTCAACGATCGGAGACAGCGTGTGTTTAACCCTCCAGAGAGACATACCTGCACAGTATATGGCCGCGCGGCGTTCGCGTGAAGTGAATGAAAAAAGCCCGGACAGAGTCCAGGGCTTCGAACGCGGCGCGGAGCGCGCTCAGTTGTTCAATGCGGCGGGCAGAACGGAGTCGTTCTTGTCTCGAGCGAGGAATCGCTCGTGATCGATGACCGTCATGCCGGGAAGATCCGGATGCACGGACGGATTCATGAGCGCGTACCCGCAGAGCGCATTCGGGGCGCCGTCGCACGACTCGGGCACGTGGCCCCAGAGGCCGAAGGTGTGTCCGAACTCGTGTGCGATCACGGCATCGAACCAGTCGGGATCGACGGGATCGCCGGCGAAGCGGTGCATGCAGGACACGAACACGCCGATCTCGCCGCCGGAACGCGTACGCGCCAGCGGATATTGGCCGTTCTCGAGCGCTTCGCAAGCATCCGGAATCACTCGGATGCGCACGTCGGCCGCGACCTCGTCGGACGTGAGCGCGCAGCGCACACCTTCGGGGCGCCAGAACTCGCAAGCGACGATGACCTCCTCGGCGGGAAGGTTGGGATGCGACTCCACCCAGACCGTCACCGTCGCGGTCACGGCAGGATCGGCCTCGTACAGCTCGTACGAAGGCCCGGGGTCGCACGCGGCAAGAGCGACGAGAAGCACGATAAATGAACGCATGCGGACCTCCTTGGCGAATGCCAAGGAGCCAAAATACACCAAAAACCTTCCCGCGTCAAGATAAAAAATCCCCCTTCGCGCGGGCGAAGGAGGGCTACTTGGCGGGCGCGGAGTAGACGCAGTCGGGTGCGCCCCGCTCTTCCATGCTGTCCGGCACGCTTTCGTCGCGCTTGCGAAGATCGAAGGCGAGGTCGTCGAGCACGGTCACGTAGTTGATCTCTCGATGATAGTACGGATTCATGAGTGCCCGTCCGCAGATCTTTCGACCGGACGGATGCAGCAGCGCGTCCTTGCCGCACGCTTCCGGGATGTGATCCCAGATGTCGAGCTCGTGGCCGATCTCGTGAGCAAAGACAGCGGCGAACTGATGCGGTTCGAACACCGCGCCAGCCTTGTCGAGACAACCCGCCATCATCCAGATGCGACCGTCGCGCCAAGCCTCGCCGAGCGTCACGCTGCCAGTCAACGCACCCGCGTCGTTGCGCTGCAAGCAGTCCATGTCCTTGACCGACACGCGGACGTCGGACGCGTCGGCTGATGTAGCTTCGACGCAATGGACGTTCTCGATGTTCCAGGCGTTACACGCCTTGAACGTCACGGCACGGTCGATTCTGGGATCAGCGTCGATCCAAAGTCGCAGCGTCACATTCGGACGACCGACGACCAGGCGCGCTTTCGGCGTCTTCGGCGCGGACGCGTGCCCGCACGAGACGCTGATCCAGGCAACGCACAAGGAAAGAAAGGCGCGTGCTCGCATGACATACCTCCTGGCAAAGCCGCCTTAATTCCAAGAATATCACGAAAAGAAAAAACCGCCTGTGGGCGGTTTCTTCCGTGCTTAGCCGGGGACCTGGGTCGAGGATTCCATGGCAAAACGCGTGAAGCGCTTGACCTGGATGTTTTCGCCGCACTTGGAGATCGTCTCCTTGACGACGTCTTCGATGGTCTTGTCTTCGTCTTTGATGAACGCTTGGTTCAAGAGACAGATTTCGGAATACCACTTGGCGAGCTTGCCCTCGAGAATTTTCTCGACGACGTCGGCCGGCTTGTTGGATCCCGCAAACTCTTCGGCGTAGATCGATTTTTCTTTTTCAATGACTTCCGGCGGAATCGCATCTTTCGACACGTAGAGCGGGTTCATGGCCGCGACCTGAAGCGCGACATCATGGCACAGTTCCTTGAAACCGTCGGTGCGAGCGACGAAGTACGTCTCGCAGAGGATTTCAATCATCGCGCCGACCTTGCCGTTGCCGTGCACGTAGGCGTAGACGAGACCTTCGGAGGTCTGGCGCTCGGCCTTCGAACCGGCTTTGGCGATACCCTTCTTACGGAGCAGTTCCGCGGCGGCCGCGAGGTCGCCGTTCGTTTCTTCAAGCGCTTTCTTGCACTCGACGATGCCGGCGCCGGTCATAGCGCGAAGCTGAGAGACGATTTTGGCGTCAATCATAGTGATGATAATTGAAGAGCGAGTGAAATCGAGCCGCGCGGACGCCAAGCGTCGTTACGCGGTGATGACGCGAGCGGTTTCTTCGGTAGCTTTGACGGTTTCGGCTTTCTTGACGGCCATGTCCTTCTCGCGAATCTTGCGGCCTTCGGCCACGGCTTCGGAGAAAAGCTTGGTGAAGAGCTCGATGGACTTCACGGCGTCGTCGTTGGCCGGGATGCCGTAGGTGATGTCTTCCGGGTTGATGTTCGAGTCGATCAGACCGAAGATCGGAACTTTCTTGGCGCGCGATTCTTCAACGGCCGTCTTCTCGTGCTTGGCGTCGATGACGAAAAGCGCGTCCGGAAGCTTCGTGAGCGCGGCGATGCCGCCGACTTTGCGTTCCATGTCCTGAATCTCGCGATCGATGACGACGCGTTCCTTCTTGGTGTACTTGTCGAAACCGCCGGTGTCACGCTTCGTGCGGTACTCGTTCAGCTTCTTGATGAGCTTCGAGAGTTCCGGGAAGTTCGTGAACGTACCGCCGAGCCAGCGCGTCGTAATGTACGGAGCGCCGCAGGCCTTGGCGTACTTCTCGACGATCGGCGCCGCTTGGCGCTTGGTGCCGAGGAACACAATCACGCCGCCACGGGCGGTCATGTCGCGCGCGGCGTCGAGCGCTTCCTTCAACTTCACGACGGTCTGCTCCAAGTTGATGATGTGGATGCCGTTCCTCGAACCAAACAGGTACGGCTTCATTTTCGGGTGCCACTTCGAAACCTGGTGACCGAAGTGGGCGCCCGTCTTGAGGAACTCAAGAAGATCCGGAATCTCGTACATAATGATGTGTACTCCTTTTATCACCTTCCCGGCCGGGACGTTCGTATCCAATGAAGGAGGAACGCGCCCAGGAGTGTTGTCGGGAATGTGAGGTTAATAATGGGCGCACTATAAAGGGGCTGAATCCCCTTGTCAAGGCGTAATCTTGACTTTTAGCTTAAAACCGAGTACCTTACTCAGTCTGCTTTCGAGCGGACGAACCGCGTCCTTTTCCTACCGCCGTTCCACCGCTCCAAGGAGTCCGCCATGCTCAAGGTCATCGAATTGCTCCGCAACGACACACTCTTCCCCCAGTACAAGGGGTTGATCGCCATGAAGCGGCAAGGTCCGCTCATGCTGCTCGACTACACGCTGGAGTGCGAGGCACGGGGCAAGTGGGACGAAGTCACGAACGTCTGCCGCGGCCTGATCGTCGACACGCGCGACTGGTCCGTCACCGCCCGCCCGTTCGACAAGTTCCACAACGTCGGCACCCATCACGCGTCCGTCAAGCTCGACGCCTTGCCGAAGGTCCCCTTCCGCATCTTCGAGAAGATCGACGGTTCGCTCGGCATCCTCTTCAAGAACGAGCACGACGCGTGGCAGATCGCGACGCGCAGCAGCTTCGACAGCACGCAGGCCGTTCGCGGCACCGCGATGCTCCGCAAGCTCCGGCTCGAGGCGCTCCCGGCGGACCACACTCCGATCTTCGAGATCGTGTATCCGAAGCAGCACTCGACCGGCGGGCGCTTCAACTTCTCGGTCATCGAGTACGACTACGAGGCGCTCGTGCTCCTCGGCCTCCGTCACCGGGTCACCGGCGACGAGCTGCTCTGGGAAGACGTCGTCTCGGTCGCGCACGCGATCGGCGCGCGCCTGCCCAAGACGTACGAGTTCTCGTCGTTCGAGGAAGTCTTCGCCCACGCCAAGCAGCTTCCGCAGAACGAAGAGGGCTACGTCGTCCTCTTCGCGAACGGCATGCGCGTCAAGGTGAAGGGTACGGCCTACGTCAACCTGAACTCGGGCATCTGGGGCGTCTCCGAGAAGACGATCCTGGAAGCGCTGAAGACGGGCGGACAAGAGGCCTATCTGAAGCTCGTCGCGATGGTGCCGGAGGAGATGCGCGCCTTGGCCGACCAGATCGTCACCGAGTACACCGCCGAGATCGCCGCGCTGCAGGAGAAGACGCACGCGCTCCTCGCGAACGCGCCGTCGAAGGATCCCCGCAAGACCTTCGCCGCCTGGGTGTACGCCAACGTACAGCCCTCGCTCCGCGGCGCGATCTTCGCCCTCGCCGACGGCAAGTCGCTCAACTGGTTCGATCTCGCCCGCAGCCAGCACTGACTCCGCGCCCCTCATCATTCCGATGGCGGGCGCGTTTCTTTTCCGAAATGCGGGGAGCCCCAAGCCTTCCCTAAAGGCGCCTCTTGCCAACTTCTTCACGCCCTGCTATAGTCCTCGCCGTAGTCAATATATGAAAGCCGACACACACCCGACATATTTTCCGGAAGCCAAGGTGATCTGCGCCTGCGGTAACACCTTCACGACCGGCGCCACGGTGAAGGAACTCTCCGTCGAATTGTGCTCCGCCTGCTATCCGTTCTACCCGGGCAAGCAGAAGCTCGTCGACACCTCCCGCCGCGTCGAGAAATTCCAGGAGCGCACGAAGAAGTCCTCCGCGGAAGCCAAGGCCACCGGCAAGAAAGCCCGCACGGTCAAGCGCGTTGCCCAAAAGGCCGCTAAAGCCGCGAAGTAGCTTTGCTGAACCCCCTCCGACGCTCGTCGGAGGGGGTTTTGGCTATCTGCGATATACTCCTACATATGAACGTCCCCGTTGAAATCAAAAAGAAGCGCGCCCGCTTTCAAGAGATCGAAACGCTCCTGTCGCAACCGGAGGTGATTTCGGACAATCAAAAAATGCGCGCGCTCAACCAGGAGTACAGCGAACTGCGCGACATCCTCGACATCGCCGATCGTTACGAGGCGCTTGAAAAGGAATCGAAGGACACCGCCGCCATGCTCGAGACGGAAACTGATCCGGAACTGAAAGCGATGGCCGAGGCGGAGGCGGCCCGCATCGGCGGCGAATTCGAGACGGCGCGCCTCGCGCTCGAAGACGCGCTGGTCGAACCCGACCCGCTCGACAAGAAAAACACGATCATCGAAATCCGCGCCGGCGTCGGCGGCGACGAAGCCGCACTCTTCGCCGCGGAACTGTTCCGCATGTACGTGCGCTACGCCGAAAAGCAGGGTTGGAAAGTCGCGGCGATTTCTCAAAGCCTCAACGACCTGGGCGGCATGAAGGAAGCGATCTTCAGCTTGCAGGGCAAGAATGTCTACCGCCAGATGAAGTACGAGTCCGGCGTGCACCGCGTGCAGCGCGTGCCGGAAACGGAAAAGGCCGGACGCGTCCACACCTCGACCGTCACGGTCGCGGCCATGCCGGAAGCCGAAGACATCGATATCAAGATCGATCCGAAAGACATCCGCATCGACACCTTCCTCGCGGGCGGCCACGGCGGACAAGGCGTGCAGACGACCTACTCGGCCGTGCGCATCACCTATTTGCCGACCGGCATGATCGTCGGCTGCCAAGACGAGCGCAGCCAAATCCAAAACCGCGAAAAGGCGATGGCCGTTTTGCGCGCACGCCTCTTCGCTATTGAAGAAGAGAAACGCCGCAAGGCGCGCACGGACTTGCGCCAAGGCCAAATCGGCACGGGCGAACGCTCGGAAAAAATCCGCACCTACAACTTCCCGCAAGATCGCGTGACCGATCACCGCATCAAGAAATCCTGGCACGGCATGCCGGCGATCTTGGCCGGCGATCTCACCGAAATCATGCGCTCGCTCCACGAAGCTGATCGCGCCGGCACCTTCGGCATGGGTGGCGACGCCGACGAAGAATGAAAGCTGTCATTTTTGCGGCCGGACTTGGCACGCGCCTACGCCCGTTGACCGACACGATTCCGAAACCGCTGATCGACATCGGCGGCAAGCCGATTATCCAGCGCACGATCGAAGCGCTGCCGGATTCGATTACCGAGGTGGTTATCGTCGTCGGCTATAAAGGCGACGCGATCCGCGGACATTTTACCAACTCGGAACGAAACATTCGCTTCGTCGAACAACCGGAGCTGCGTGGCACCTACGATGCGCTGACCCGTGCCAAATCATTTCTGAATGACGGCGCATTCATCGCTCTGAACGGCGACGACCTCTACGATCCGGAAGACTTGGAACGGCTTGCGGCCGCGGAACCGACCGCTATGCTCGCGCACCGCGTTCCGACGCCGAACCCGTACAGCCACCTCGAAAGCGCCGGAGGTTCTTTGATCCGCATCGTGCCGAACAAGGAAGCGAGTGCGCTCGCGGCGCACGAAGTCTACGTCGGCGCCTGCAAACTCGACGCGCGTTTTTTTGCACTTGATCCCGTCTCGCTGCCGAACGGAGAATTTGGACTACCTCAAACGCTGGCGAAACACGTGGACAAAAATCCTGTTCGGCTCATCGAGTCGCGTTTTTGGCTTCCGGTCGGCACGCCGGAAGAACTTGAAGCGGCGCGACGCGCGTTTGAAGGTTGACAACTTTTAAAAACTCCGGAAGAATACCGTCATCCTACAAGGAGGACGTTCTTGAAAACGCACATTCAGATTCTCGGTCATCGTCTGCACACGGTGGTCACCTGGCTCGCCTGGGCCCACCACCATCTCGTCCCGAACCCGGGCAAGCGCCGCGCTCCGGCCTCCGGTTTCGTCGAGCGCGACAAGGTGCTCGCCATCGTCGAGCGGTTCGAGGTCTCGGCCAAGGTCTACGCCACGGCCAACCTCTGGTCGGATCTCGGCGACGTGATCGCCGCGACGCCGGCGCTGAAGGCCGCGACCTTCGACCTCACCGATCTGCTCAACCGCATGGCCAAGAACATGGCCGAGTCCGAGCTGCACATGAGCGGCTTCGTGCGGCTCCTGCAGATGGTGGCGTGCGGCGAGCTGACCGAGGCCGAGCTCCTGCCCAAGCCGCCCAACTGACCGAACCTCGCTCCGCCCTCGCGGAGCTTTTCTTTTTGTCGTAGAGTGGCCGCATGACGTTACGCGATCTCGTCACCGCCGCCGCGAGCCGACTGAAGCGCGCTCGCGTTCTCGAACCTCGCCTTGAAGCCGAGTCGCTCTTGTCGCACCTCCTGAAGCGCGACCTCGCTTGGCTGCTCGCGCATGACGATACGTCCGTACCGGCAACGTTTGCAAAAGCGTACGCGGCGATGGTGGCGAAACGCACGCGTCACATCCCCTTCGCCCAAATCGTCGGCGAGAAGGGTTTTTATGGACGCGTCTTCCTCGTCACGAAAGACGTACTCATCCCACGACCGGAAACCGAACTTCTGGTACAAGCGGTACTGGATTCCAACCTGCGCTGGAACGACAAGACGGTTATCCTCGATATCGGCACCGGTTCGGGCGCGATCGGACTCACGCTTGCTGCCGAACGCCCGAAGGTCAAAGCCGTGCTCTATGACGTTTCCACGAAGGCACTGGCCGTCGCTGCAACGAACGCGAAACGGTTCAAACTTGGGCGGCGCGTCCGTCTCGTCAAACTCGATGTTTTGAAAAATCGCCTTCCTGAACAAAAGGGCCAGACCGTCATCGTCGCCAATCTGCCTTACCTGCCGCTCCTGACGTGGAAGAAAGCGCAGCCGGAGGTGCGCGCGCACGAGCCGAAGCTCGCGCTTGTCTCCGGAAAGGACGGACTCGATCACTATCGCGCCCTGTTCAAAAATCTTGTGCGCTGGAAACGTCCTCCCACGCTTCTCGCGCTCGAAGCCGAACCCGGACAATTCGCCGAACTCGCAAGGCTCGCGCGCGAAACGATACCGCTCTCGACAATCGAAATCCTGAAAGACCTGCACGGCGACGATCGCGTCCTTGTCGCCACGAACAAAAACACCCCGTAAGGGGTGCTTTCGTTTTTGAGGTCTTAGGCCTTCGCGGCTTCCTCGGCAGCCTTGGCGGCTTCTTCGGCAGCTTTCTTTTCCTCGGCTTCGGTCTTCACGGCCGTCACGTCGATCGGCGCGGCGTTCTCGAGAGCCTTGAGCTGATCTTCCGTCATCGGGGCTTCGACCAGGACGACCACAGCGTTCGCGTCTTCGAGCACTTGGATGCCCGGCGGGAGCGCGATGTCGCTCACGTGGATCATCTGTTCGAAGTTCTTGAGCACGGTGACGTCGACATCGATCTCGTGGACGAGGTCGGTCGGCAGACACTCGACGCGCAGGCTGCTCATGCTCTTCACGAGCGAGCCGCCCTGCTCCTTCACGGCTGGAGATTCGCCGACGAAGTTGAGCGCGATTTCCACCTTGAGCTTCTCCTTCAGGTTGACCTGGTAGAAGTCGACGTGGATGTAACGGTTGCTCAACGGGTCGACCTGCCAATCTTTCACCAGCGCCTTCACCGTGCCATTACCCTCGAGTTCGAGGTCGATCAGGGTGGATTCACCGGCGGCCTTGAAGGCCTTCACGAAGACGTTATACGGGACAGCCATGTTGCGGTTCTCGGTACCGTGTCCATAGAGGACGACCGGCACGAGACCTTGCGCACGCAGCTTCTTGGCCTTCACCTTTACGTCGCGTTTGGTGAGAGGCAGCTTGATTGCATCCATCGCCATAGGGCTACTCAGCAATAAGAATTATGCTGGGACGATACAGGCATCCGCCGGCCCTGTC
>CAZKMF010000139.1:0-5462 GCA_964553975.1 uncultured Gammaproteobacteria bacterium
AAAGTAATGCGCGGAATCGAGGCCTCCAACGAATACGATCGCATTTTTCTTTTCTCCACCCGGATACCGCGCGCGCGTATCGATGCCGAGAGGCGCTTCAACGACGCGTGGATCATTCTTCAAAAAGGCTGCCTGTGAGGATTCAAAATAATCCTTGCTTGTCACCATAACCGCGTCGGCCGCGCGCAAGATTGTTTTCAAAAACAGCGCTCGATACATTCGGAAGATCAGGGCAAAGAGCTCCGTTCCGATCGTGTCCATATGATAGAGCACCGTGAGACGGAGGCGGCGACCGAACGTCTTTTTCCAAAGCCAAACCCATTCCGCGCCGCCGAAAAACGGGTAATGCAATTCGACCGCGTCGAAACCGCGCAGTTTCCACCACAGCTGCGGCACGCAGGCGGCATTGCCGACGCGGAACACGGGGCGCAGGCCCACGTTCGGTGCGAGCACGGTCACGTCGTGACCAGCCCGACGAAGCGCCTCCGCATGCGCAGAGGCGACATTGCCCATGCCGCCCGCGTACGGAGGAAACGTAGAAACGACAACAGCGACGCGCATACTTACCAAAAGAGAAATACGCGCACGAACGCCCAATAGGCGGCGAACACCGGATTGGCAACGCGCGTAAGCAGCTTCGGCTGCATTTGCTGGAAGAGAATCCGACCCGTGAACAGCGCCGTCGCTTCCCGATCGGAAATCTTGCGCGCGGACTGCGCCCGCTTCCGCGCCGCCGACAGTTTGGAGAGGTGCTCACGCGTGAAAAAATAGCCGTACGCCTTGGCTTTTTCGCGCCACCAGCCGCCCCTGAAGGCGAAGAGCCACAAGCCGAGTTCCATCACGAGAAACGCCGGAGCAACGAGGAGCAGCGTCGGCCAGCGATACAAGCGCGCGAGCACGATCAAACGATTGCGCTCCATCCAGTAATACTTTGTGATACTGCGCGAAAATTCGTATTTGTGATAAACGACGGAGTTCGGCGCAAGCAGCACGCGAAACCCGGCCAAGCGCGCTCGCCAAGAATATTCCAAGTCCTCGTGATAGGCGAAGAGTTCTTCGTCAAGAAAGCCGATTTCGCGCAGAAGCGAAGCGCGAACAAGCATGCCAGCACCGCTCGCGTAAGCGATATCGCGGCGCGCGAGCTTCGCTTGCACCGAAGGATCCGTGATCGACATCGACTCCCCTCCTGCGTATCCGAAGCCGAGAAAATGAATTTCGTTGCCGTAGGAATTCACCAGTTCCGTGCGCGGATGCAAGCGCAAAAGACTCTGAACGATTCCAACGTTGCGATCCGATTCCAACGCCTCAATCGCGGCGTTCAAAAAACCTGGTTGCGCTTCGGTGTCGGGATTGAGGAGATACACATACTCAAACCCTTCTTCCAACGCCAGACGCATCGCTTGATTGTTTCCTCCGGAAAAACCGAGGTTGTCGGTATTCTTGAAAAACACGCAGGGAAATCCTCCCCTGGTCGTTTTTCCGTCGGCCGCAAGCAATTCGCGCGCGATAAAATCACCACTGCCGTCCGGCGAGGCGTTATCGACGATCAAGAGCGTCGCTGCTCCCGGAGCGATACCCGCCCGTTCAACCGCACGGAAACAATCGGCTAAAAACCGGCCGTGATTCCAGGAGACGACAATGATCGCGGTTCTAGGCGCGGTCATGCGGGCCGTCCAAATCTTTCAACGCGAGTTCGCGCGCGAGGCGCGTGATCTGCCGTTCGTGGTCTTCGAGACGCGCGAACATGCGGAAGAGCAGGTAAAAAATCGCGGCGATCGCCAAGTAAATGACGACGTCCGCGCCGCGACCGACGCCGAGACGGTGTGCGAGCGACGTCGCTGTTTCCGGACGCAGTACGACACCGGCGATGACCAGCCAAAGCACAAGCCAAAGCAAGAGCTGGCGGAACGGAAGTCCACCCCGACGATAGCGCGAAACAGCCGCGGCAAAGCCGAAGACCGCGAAAAGAATGAGAATGATTTGAATGACGGTCATATCAATCGAGCAAACGGCGCAAAATCAATTTCAAAGCCGTTTCGATACCGACGGCGAAACTCTGTCCTTTCGAAAGCGAATACTCCGTGTAGACGGCTTCGATCGGCATTTCGACCAGACGTAGTTTCTTGTCGACGATTTCTTTGACGAATTCGGACGACACTTCCATGCGCGAAGAACGAATATGGATCCGTTCGGCCGCACGCCGCGTCATGCCGCGCAGACCGCTCTGACTGTCGGTCACCCACTTGTGAAACAGCGCGTACGTCAGCGCGTTGCCGAGAAACTGCGCGAGGCGCCGCGCGAACGGCATGTTCCCCTTGCCTTCCAGCATGCGCGAACCGATCACAAAGTCGGCATCCCCCGCCGCGAGAAGCTCGAATACGCGCTTGGCGTCGGCAGCGCGATGCTGGCCGTCGGCGTCCATCGTGACGATCGCGTCGGCGCCGAGACGGAGCGCACCTTCGATACCTGTACCGAGCGCGCCACCCAAGCCGCGATTCACGGCATGGCGTACGACGATCGCGCCGGCCGTTTTGGCGACCTCCGACGTGCGATCATCGGAACCGTCATCCACGACCAAGACACGATCCGCGACCCCGAGCGCGGAGCGCACGACGTCGCCGATCGCTTTTTCTTCGCGGTAGGCGGGAATGACGATGATCCGTTTTTCCATGCTACATGTTGCGGGCCAACCCTTTGGTGACCAGCGTGTACTCGATCGTGCGCTTCAAACCGTCGTCCAAACGGACGAGGGCGATCCAACCGAGTTCATCGACGGCTTTGCGCGTTTCGGGCAAACCGAGCGGCGTCATGAAAAGCAACGGAGCTTCGAACTTCACTTGCGCGCTGGAGTTCGTCATGGCAATGACTTTGCGCGCGACGTCGGCGAGTTTGAGATCTTCATCGCCGCCGAAGTTAACCGGACCGGGGTTCGTCGCGGCGCGCATGAGACGCACCAAACCATCGACCAAGTCGGTCACGTAGACGAGCGCTGTGCTGAAACTTTCGTCGCCGTAGATGACGAGATCGCGGCCTTCGAGGGCGTCGATGACGAAATCGGGCAGCATCTCGCCGTCGTTCAAACGCTGGCGCGGACCGTAGGTGCGGAAGATGCGGGCGATACGCGTATCGAGACCGAAGACCGACGAGTACGTGAAGCAGGCCGTCTCGGCGAAACGCTTGCCTTCGTCGTAGCAGGCGCGCAGCGAAGCGTGATTCGTCGTACCCAAATCGGTTTCCTTGAACCGCGAGCCGTCGGCGTGGCGCGGGCCGTATACGACAGCAGTCGAAGCGTGGAGCAAACGCGCTTTGTACTTCACCGCAAGGTCGAGCACATTGCGCATGCCGACGGAGTTCGCGAGATATGTTTGGACGCGAAGATTGTCGAATTTTTTCGCCGACGTCGGGCAAGCCAAGTGATAGATTTCCTGGACGCCGTGGACGTTCAATTTGAAACGCGCCAGTTCAGGGAACGTTTCGAGATCGAACGGTTCGTTGATGTCGAGCTTGATGAACTCAAAATCCGGGTTCTTGAGCATCGACTCGATGTTCGCGACCTCGGAGGTGATGAAGTTGTCGATGCAAATGACCTGCTGGCCGTCGGCCAAGAGGCGTTCGCAAAGATGCGAACCGATGAAGCCGGCGCCGCCGGTAACGACTGCAATGCGCTTTTCTGCCGCCATAGGAAAAACAGTGGTGCTTAGTCTGGCCCCAGTATACGGGGCGTTTTAGGGTTTGGAAAGCGCCGCCAGCGTCAGACCACGGTCGACTTCAATCGACGAAGCTGCGGTCTTTTCGGCCCCAGGATCGTAGTCGGCAACCCCGATCACATCGGGACCGAGCCGGTAGGCCGCGAAAAATTCGTCCGGCAAGTCATCAACCTGCGTCCTCCAAGACGCGCCGTAGAGCGCTTTTGCAACGTCTTCCGACGCGATATGCCGGAGCACGCCACCTTTACCGACGGCGTAGACTTCCGGACGTGTGCGGAGTTTTATGAGACGCGTACCGGGCCGGTACGTGATCGTGCCGCCGAGCGGCAAGCTGGCGAGCTGAGCGGACGAGATTGTCCTGACGCTCGCGAAGTCCTTGAACCACGTCGCGTACGTTTTGCTGTTCGGAAAGACGTAGCGTTTGCCGTCGGGCGCTTTGTAATACACCGTCGAAAACTGGGCGGACTTTACCAATTCACCGCCGACGGAAAGCGGCGCGTCCGCACCCTGTACCGGCACGGAAGCGAGCGGCGCGTTCAAAAGTTGGGCCACCACGGCCGCAACAGACGCGGCTGCATCGATGCGTCCCGCGCCAAGTTGGCCACCATAGCCGCCGTTAAAGCTGTCGACGTTCACGGCGCGCGACGTGATCAACGTGCGAACTTCCGAAGGCGTGAGCGACGGATTAAGCGACAAGAGAAGCGCTGCCACGCCGGAAACGATCGGCGCGGCGAGTGAAGATCCGGACCAACCGTTGCTGTAGGCCTTGGCGTACGTCAGCGACCCGGTACGAAACACCTGAGTCGTCACGATATTTTCTCCGGGGGCCGAAACAGTTGTGCAGTCGGAGCCGTAGCTCGAAAAGCTCGAATGGCGTCCTTGCGCATCGAGTGAAGACACGCCAATTAAAATCTGTTCGTTGGCAGCGCCGCGGTAGCAAATCGGATACGCCGGATGGACGTTTAAGTTTCCGCCTTGCGCCGTGTCGCCTTCGTTACCGGCCGCAGCGACAATGACGACGCCGGCGCGATAGGCGGCGCGGAGCGTTTCCGCGAGCGCGTCGCTGTACCCCGGACCGGCGAAACTGATGTTGATCACTTGCGCCTTCTGCGCCACGGCATAACGAATCGCCGCTTGCACCGCCGCTGTGCGCCCGGAGCCGTCGCTGCCGAGTACGCGCAGCGGCATCAGTTCGACGTTCCAGTTCACGCCAGAAATGCCCTCGGCGTTATTTCCGGCGGCGACGATGATGCCGGCGACCAACGTGCCGTGATGAATACCTTCGGCTTGCGCGGCGTTGCTCAGATCCGGATTCGGATCCGCGTCGTTGTTCACGAAATCCCAACCATGCACGTCATCGACGTACCCGTTCCTGTCGTTATCAATGCCGTCGCCGGGAATCTCGCCGCGGTTCGTCCAGATACGATCTTTCAGGTCGGGATGCGTCAAATCGACACCGGTATCAAGAATCGCGACGCGTACCGTCGGTGAGCCCTTGGCGTAGTTCCAAGCATCCGGCAAGCCGATAATGCTCGCGTAGGCCTGATCTTTATACAGCGGATCATTCGGCTCCGCCGCGCGCACAGGCGTCGCGAACGACAAAAAGGCGACGATGGCCGCCAAACTCACACTCGCACTTTTTCGCGAATATTCGCGAAATTTAGTTAAAAACGCCGAAGTCATGTGCCAATAGTGTAGCCGAAGAACGCATGAAAGCAAATCCCGAAACGCAAACCCCCTCCTTGCGGAGGGGGT
>CAZKMF010000140.1:0-4347 GCA_964553975.1 uncultured Gammaproteobacteria bacterium
GAGATTTTTTTGCCGAGCGCGACGGTCAGTTTTTTCCAACCGTTCCAATCATCTTCGGCCATACCGTCTTCGATCGACATGAACGGCCATTTCTTCACGTACGAAGCCCACATCTTGACCATGCCGTCGGCGTCGAGCTTCTTCTTATCGGTTTTCAAAACGTACTTCTGTTTCTTCGCGTCGTAAAACTCCGACGCGGCCGGGTCCATGCCGTAGCCGACATCGACGCCGAGCTTGTATTTCGCCTTGCGCACGGCAGCGGTGATCAATTCGAACGCCTGCATGTTCGTTTTGAGCTTCGGCGCGAAACCGCCTTCGTCGCCCACGCCGGTCGTCATCCCCTTTTCTTTCAAGATGGCTTTGAGCGCGTGAAAGATTTCCGCGCCGCAACGCACGCGTTCGCGGAACTTTTTCTGTTTCGGAATGATGATGCATTCCTGAAAATCAATGCTCCAGCCAGCGTGTACGCCGCCGTTTAAGACGTTCATCATCGGTAGAGGCATCTTGTACCCGTCTTCGCGCGGCAAATCGTAGATGTCGCGCAGGTAGCGATAGAGCGGCAATTGCAACGACGTCGCGCCGGCGCGCGCGGCCGCGAGCGAAACGCCGAGGATCGCGTTGGCGCCGAGTTTTGTTTTATTCGGCGTGCCGTCGAGATCGCGCATCCGAGCGTCGAGCTTACGCTGTTCCTGCACTTCCATGCCACGCAACGCGTCGGCAATCGGCCCTTCCACGTTCTTTACCGCCTTCAAAACGCCCAAACCGCCGTAGCGGCGCGCGTCGCCATCCCGCATTTCATGCGCCTCATGCACACCCGTCGAAGCGCCGGACGGTACCGACGCTTTGGCGATCGTGCCGTCGGAAAGCGTCATTTTCACTTCAAGCGTCGGATTGCCGCGTGAATCGAGAATTTCGCGGCCTTTGATATCGCGGATGTTGGGCATAGCAGGAGAAGCCTTACGCAGTAAGTTCCGGGCCATCAGCGTGCTGATGACCCGTGACTTCCGGCTTAAGGAAGAATTTCGTAACTGACCGTGACGTTGATGACGACGTCTTGCGAACCGGACTGGATCGAAGGCGCTCCGCCTCCGCCCATACCCATCGCCGTGTCCTTCGCGTAATACATCGGCATCGGCAAACCGTTTTCGCTTTCGCTGAAACCGACGACCTTACCGAGACGCACGCCGGCGGCGGCGGCTACGGCCTGCGCTTTCACTTTAGCGGCTTCAAGCGCCTTCATGCGCGCTTGCTGACGAAGCGCTTCGGGTTCGTCGATCGTGAAGGAAACTCCGCCGACTTGATTGGCGCCGAGGTCGCCGGCGGCGGCCAAGATATCGCCGATCTTGTCGAGATTGCGGATCTTCACGTCGATCGATTGGTTCACCTGGTAGCCGCGTTCAATCTGGCGACCATTTACGTAGTCGTACTGCGGATAGATCGTGTAGTTGCTCGTCTTGATGTCCGCCGCG
Source organism: uncultured Gammaproteobacteria bacterium (assembly GCA_964553975.1). GTDB lineage: Bacteria > Patescibacteriota > Patescibacteriia > SG8-24 > DYFX01 > DYFX01. The sequence goes on from CAZKMF010000140.1 coordinate 1,470, forward strand.
GCGACGCCGAAGCTTTTCACTTTCTCGATAATCGCGTTCATCTTCTTGGCGTTCTCTTTTTGCGCGACCGAAACGGACTTGTTCTCCGTCTGGACGCCGATCGAAACCGTGGCGATGTCCGGCAGCGCCGTTACCTTGCCCTCGGCCGAAATCGCGATCGTGTCGCGCGAAGCCTCGGGGCGTCCGATGTAGTCGTGCTGCTTGGCCGCGTTCAGCGCCAAGATAGCGACGTAGAGCGCACCGATCGCGAGCACGATGTTCCAGAGCATTTTCGAACCCTTCCGATGGTGGCGACCGCAGCCACCGCCGCAGTTTCCGCCCGTCCCGCACGCGCTTCCTGACGGCATGTTTCCTTCCATATGGGTAAAAAATTTATGAGTCCTATTCGTCTATACGGAGAGGTTGGAGGCCAGGTAACAGCTTACCCTCCATGAATTCGAGCATGGCTCCGCCGCCCGTCGAAAGATGATCGATGCAGTCGGCCAAACCTGTGCGATGCAGCGCGATCGCGGTTTCGCCGCCTCCGGCGATGCCGTACGTTTTCCCCTTGGAACGCGCGGCGATCAGGCGACCGATCGCCATCGTGCCGTGGCTGAACTTCGGCGCTTCAAAGAAACCGAGCGGTCCGTTCCAAACGATCATCTTGGCGGTGCGGATATAGCCAGCATACGCGGAAATCGTTTTTGGCCCGATGTCGAGTATCGCTTCGTGATCGCGGCAAAGGTCGAACGGTTCTTCCTGCAAGTCGACGACATGCGCCGCGCCGTTCAAGTTTTTCGGATCGCCGAGCACGACGTCGTGCGGCAGGATCAGTTTTTTGTAATACGGGTGTTTCATCAGTTCGCGCGCGGCTTCAAGATCTTCGTCGCTGCAGGGAGAAACGCCGATGCAATGACTCTGCGCTTTGAAGAATGGAGCGATCAGCGCGCCGCCGAGCAGCACACGATCGGCCGCGGAAAGCATCTGCGAAATGACGCCGATCTTGTCGGAGACTTTCGCTCCGCCCATAACGACGAGATACGGATGCACTGGCGCGTCAATCGCTTTTTCAAGCGCCTCGACTTCGGCCACGAGTAGCGGCCCCGCGTACGAAGGCAGATACCGCGTGACGCCGACGATCGAGGCCGCCGCGCGGTGGCAGGTACCAAAGGCATCGTTGACGTACACGTCGGCGAGACGCGCGAGCGCTTCGGAAAACGTCGCGTCATTCTCCTCCTCACCCTTTCTGAAACGAAGATTTTCAAGCAACACGACTTGCCCGTTTTTCATGCCTTCAATTGCCGTTTCAACTTCCTCGCCGATGCAGTCGGAAAGTTTCTCGACCGGCTGATGCAAAAGCGAGGAGAGGCGCTTGGCGATCGGGTCCATTTTGAGCGCGGTACTCTTTTTCCCGCCTGGACGACCCAGATGCGCGGCGACAATGATACGCGCTCCGGCTTTGCTCAGGCGTTCAATCGTCGGCACGACCTTGCGAATACGCCAATCCTCGTCGGTACTCACCTTGCCGCGCGTCACCGGTACGTTGAAATCGGCGCGCAGGAGTACGCGCTTGCCTCGAAGCGTTTTTACGTCGTCGAGCGTGCGGAGTTTCATAGGTTGTTGCGTCGGAAGACCGTGAGCGGCGCGCGAATCAGTTTCCAAGCGCTCTTCCATGGCAAAGTTTTCAGGAAATACCGGGTATCCGCGGCCAAACGCAACGGCCAAACGAGCACGCCCTTAAAACGGAAACCGAAGACCTCGGCGATGCCCCAAGCGCCGCCCATCGGAACAATGGTGTGCATGCGCGGGAAAGCATACCGCGCGAGCGGTTCGCCTTTCATGGTGCGAGCAATATTCTCCGCGACGAGGTGTGCTTGGTGAATAGCGCCTTGCGCGAGCGCTGGCACGGGACGCTTCGAGACGGGATCAATCAACGAAACGCAGTCGCCAAGGGCCCAGACTCGTTCTTGCCCGCGCACCCGCATCGTATCCTCGACGTCAATCTTGCCGCGCGCGTCGACGGTGACGCCGAGCGACTTCACGACGGGGTTCGCGCGAAAACCGCCGCACCAGACGAGCAGGTCGGTCGTCACCTCCTTTTGATTCGCTTCTTTAAAATCGCAGATCAGCATCTCCATCGTTTCGCCCGGCTTGAGCGGACGCGGAGCGAGCACGACATGGTCCTTATGCGCGCCTTTGATGCAGGCGTCGAGGATCAGTTTGACGCCAAGCTTTTCAAGACGCGCTTTCGCCCAGCGCGAGAGCGTTTGGTGAAACACCGGCAACGGACGCGGCGAGGCTTCGACCAGTTCGATCGAATATTCTCCGACGCCGATCATTTTGTTCTTGACCTGCGTCTTCATGAACATCGCGGTTTCGCAAGCGAACTCGTCGCCCGTCGGACCGGCACCGCCGATCAAGACGCGCACGAACGGAATCTCGTTGCGGCGTTTTTTCTCGATGAGATCAGCGAGCTTGCGATGCACCGTAAGCGCGTTCTGCAAGCTGTACATCGGCAAACCGTGCTGCTCAAGTCCTTCGATACCGTAAAAATCCGGCACGGCGCCGACGGAAACGACAAGTTGATCGAATGCTAAAGTACGATCGTCAGCGAGAAGAACAGTATGCGCATTCCAATCGACGCCGATGACTTCCTGATATTCAACTTTCACGCCGCGCGCAGCGAGATGCGTGCGCAAATCTTCGTACGGCGTGGCGATACCTGTTTTCAAATCTTGTTCGGGCGCGTTCCCCGTCGCGACTTCGTAAAGCCACGGGCGATAGAGATGATGCGTCTGTTTATCGATCACGACGATCTCGCATCCAGGGCGCCTACCGACGCGTTTCGAAAGTTCGACGGCGGTCGTCAAACCGCCGAAGCCGGCTCCGAGAATTACAA
>CAZKMF010000141.1:0-5142 GCA_964553975.1 uncultured Gammaproteobacteria bacterium
ATTCTCGTTCTCGACGAAGCCGACCGCATGCTCGACATGGGTTTCTTGCCGCAGATCAACCGCATCCTCCGCACCGTGCCGAAGGATCGCCAAACGATGCTTTTCTCGGCCACCATGCCGGACGACATCGTCCGTATCGCCGCCGACCACATGAAGACTCCGGTCCGCGTCGAGATCGCCCGCCAAGGCACGACGGCCGACACCGTCGCGCAGGAACTCTACGTCGTGCGCAAGGATCAAAAACTTCGCTTGCTCGACAAAGTGCTCGACGAATACAAGGGCTCCGTCCTCGTTTTCGCCCGCACCAAGTTCTCCGCCAAAAAAATCGCTCGCGCCGTCCGCGGCATGGGCCACGGCGCCGACGAGATCCACTCGAACCGCAGCTTGAACCAGCGCAAAGCCGCGCTTGAAGGTTTCAAAACCGGCAAGCACCGCGTGCTCGTCGCGACCGACATCGCCGCTCGCGGCATCGACGTGACCGGCATCGAACTCGTCATCAACTTCGACGTTCCGGAAAACCCGGAAGACTATATTCACCGTATCGGCCGCACCGGCCGCGCCGGACGCCTCGGCAAAGCGATCACCTTCGCTCAGCCCGACCAGGGCAGCGAAGTCCGCGATATCGAACGCCTGACGCGCAAGATGCTGACGATCACGCCTCTGCCGAAAGAACTTCCGGCCGAGCGCCCGATGCATCATGAAATCGAGCGCCCCGACCAGGGCGTCTGGCAGCCTCGTGGCGGAAGCCGCGGCGGATACCAGAGCCGTTCGCACTCCGGCGGCCAGGGCGCAAGCCGTGGCGGCTACCAAGGCCGCTCCGGCGGCCAGGGCGGATACGCCCCGCGTCCAAGCGGAGCTTCCAGCCAGTCCGGCAGCCAGAGTAGTTGCGCCCCGCGTCCGAGCACGGCTCCGTCTCACCAAGGACAGAGCCAGAGCTCCTCGCAAGGCGGCTCCTCGGGCCGCTCCAGCGGCTTCGGCGGCAAAAAAGGCGGCAAGCGCCGCATGCCCCCGAAAAAGTTCTACTACGCCGTCTAAAAGAAAACCCCCGGCTTTCGTCGGGGGTTTTCTTTTTGTGTCTCACGCCACGGTACCGCCGAATTCCTTCACGAGGTCGGCGAAGCCGTCCGGCAAGTTGGCTGATGCTTCGACCTGAATGTGCGGCGAAGGCTCGACGAGACCGTCGGTGCGCTGCGCGACCAAAACCGTTTTCACTTTGATCGTCATACCCATCGTTTCTGAAAGCGCGGCTTCGAACGGTTCGCGATGTCGTTTGTCGTTCAAGCGGTCGCGATACATCGCGTATTGAAAACCGACCGTGAGTACGCCATCCGCGCAATCCAAAAGCTCGGCGGCGCCGAGCATGTACGGCAGTCCATGATTCCGCTTTTGGGCGGCCATGAGAATGTCGGTCCATTTGTCCTTGATGTCGGCCAACGCGGCGCTGTCGCCTGGAGGAAGCGACGCTTCCGTCTTCAGGGGTTCCGAAGCGGCGGGCTCAGCGGCTTTCGCTTCTTCCTTCGGCGCGGAGGCCGTGGGAGGAGCGGGCGGCGCGGGCGGAGCCGGCGGCTGACGGCGCGGCGCCTCCGAAGCGCGTTCTTCCGTCGAGCACCATTCGGCCAAGAGCAGTTCAAAAGCGAGTTCCGGCGGGTCGAAACGCTTCATGTCGCCGTGCGCGCGTACCAAACGTTCAAGCAGCGCGGACGTTTCGGACAATCCCCCCTTTCCAGCCTCGCCCTTCATTAAACGCACGGCGTTTCCACGGCCGTGTTCGACCAGTTCGGCGACGATGCGGATCGGTTCGGCGCCCGAAGCGAGAAGCTGTTCCCAAGCCGCGAGTGTCGACGAAGCATCGCGGGCGAAGAGCGCAGACATGAGACGGTCGACCGCGTCGGAAGCAACCATCGGCAGCACGAGCGCTGCCGTCGCCGCGTCGATCTTTTTCTCCCCGAGCGCGAACACCTGGCCGAGTAAGCTCTCGGCGTCGCGCAAACAGCCTTCGCTGAGACGTGCGACAGTTTCAAGCACCGAGGCCTCAACCGTAAAACCTTCTTTCGCGCAAAGATCCTCGAGACGCGCCGTCAGCTCCGCCGCCGGAATCTTTCGAAAATCGAAACGCTGGCAGCGTGAAATGACCGTCGCGGGAAGCTTGTGAAGTTCGGTCGTAGCCAGCACGAAGACGACGCGGGCCGGCGGCTCTTCAAGCGTTTTCAAAAGCGCGTTAAAAGCCGAGGTCGACAGCATGTGCACCTCGTCGATGATGAAGACTTTCCAAGCGAGCTTCGACGGAGCGAAGCGCGCGTTCTCAATCACCTGTTCGCGCACATTATCAACGCCGGTATGCGACGCCGCGTCGATCTCAACCACGTCGAGCGCGCGCCCTTCGGCGATCTCGACGCACGTCGCGCACGTTCCGCATGGTTCTCCCGTCGCTCCGCGTGCGCCGCAATTCAGCGCCTTCGCGAAAATACGCGCGAGGCTTGTTTTACCGACGCCGCGAGGACCCGAAAACAGGTAGCTGTGCGCAACGTGACCGCTGGCCACTTCATTGGCCAGCGCCGCTTTGACGTGCTCCTGTCCGGCAACCTCCGCGAACGTTCTCGGTCGGTACTTCCGGTACAGTACGGTCATGCCGTCAATTTCTTTTTGATCGTGTTCTCAACCGCCGCCCATTTGGACGGAGCGTTCTTCGGGACGAGAATAACGGCCTCGTCACCGGCATCGGCCTTGTAGTACGTGACGGACGCTTTGATGACTTTCCAGGATCGACCGCCGGCGACGACGAGGAATTGCCCCATCTCTTGATCGTAGGCGATCGTGCCGATCAAGCGCTGGCGCTCGATCGGTCCGATTTGTTTGTAGATGAAATTACCGCGCGCGCCAATCGTCAATTTCAGCATGTCGCCTTCGACAAGCTTGGACTTGGACGCGTAGTTGGGCGGAACGGCGTAGCTCTTGCCGTCATCGCCGATCATTTCCTGGCCGTCGAAGACGCCCTCGACCACGCGGTCGAGGTCAGACGACATGGCCGAGGCCGCCTGTGCGGTCGCGGCCGGCGGAATCGCCAGCACGTTCCAGGTTTGCGTCTCCTGGACCTGTACGAGGCCTTCAGGCGCGCTCTTCAGCTCCGGTGGGGCGTCATCGAGAAGTTTCAGGGCGTTGTCGATCGAATCGCGTACGTTCTTCAAAATCGCGCGGAGCGTGGCGGCTTTTGACGAAGCGACGTCCGAACGCACGACGGCTTCGACGAGCGCGTCCAAACGGTCGGGGGGAGTTTTTGTCGCCACTTCTTCGCGAGACAACGGGCGCGCTTCCTGATCGATTTCTTCGGTGAGCCATTCCATAACGTGAGCTTTTGTTTGAATCTTCCTGTTCTCTATAGCACGCGGAGCGAACCTCCAGCAATCGGGGTGGGATGTGGATAGTTAGATCAACCGCAGACGTTCGCGGATTTCCGCCTCGACGATCTCGCGGTCGCGGCCGTATTTGAGCCGCGATAGCTGTTTGATCGCGGCCGTGAGCTTCGTGTCGCTCTTGGACAAGGGCGGCATCGACATGTTGAAGGGGCGGCTGGCGGTGTTGTCGATCAGAATTTTCGCGTTGGCGGTGTAGGCTTCGACGTTGACCAAATCGAATGGCGTGAAGACCGGCGCGAACTCTTTGCTCAAGAATTCGGCATCCTCCGTGCCGATACGGAAGGCGACCATCGTGCCGACGTTGCCGAAGATCGCGTCGCGGATCGTCGTGTCGCCCTTGGCTGAAATCTGGCCGATGTATTGGTGTGCGATGATCAGATCGAGGCCGTACTTGCGGGCTTCGGAAAGAATCGTGGCGATCGAATCGGTGATGAAGTTCTGGAACTCGTCGATGTACAGGTAGAAGTCTTTGCGCTCCTTGGCGTCCATGTCCGTGCGCGAGAGCGCGGCCATGAGGATCTTACCGACCAAGACCATGCCGATCAGGTAGGCGTTAATGTCGCCGAGCTTGCCCTTGGAGAGATCGAGCAAAAGAATCTTGCCTTCATCCATCGCTTGCCGCACGTTGAACGCGCTCTTCTGCTGACCGATGATCGGACGGACGATGTCGTTCGTGATGAACGGCGTCAGCTTCGAAGTGATGTACGGCACCATGTTGGCGAGCGACGCTTCGCCGCCAGCCTTCGACGCTTCCTTCAACCAGAAATCTTTCACGACCTGCGTCTTGCATTTCGACAGTTTGTAGGCGCGGAAACGTTCGTCGGAAAGGACGCGCGGAATTTCCATGAGCGTCGAACCGGAGGCGGGATCGTCCATGACCAAGATCATGGCGTTTCGCATGTACTGTTCGAACATCGGACCGCCCGTCGATTTGAGATCGTAGAGCTTGTCGAAGATCTTCAGCATCTCGTTGATGACGAAGGTCTTCTGTTCGGGATAGTTCTCGTCGTATTCAAGCAGGTTAAGACCCATCGGACGCTCGGTGTCGGCAGGTGAGAAATAAATCACGTCGTCGGCGCGATGCTTCGGCACGAAGGCCAGGGCGTCTTGAGCGAAGTCGCCGTGCGGATCGATCACGCAAACGCCTTTGCCTTCCTCGATATCCTGCTTGACCATCGCCTTCATCATCTCGCTCTTACCGGAACCGGATTTACCGATGATGTACATGTGACGGCGGCGATCGCCCTGTTTGATGCGCACCGGATGTTCCTGACCGCGGTATTTCACGACACCCAAAAGCAGGCCCTCCTTCGGCAGATTCGGCGGCGGCGGCGCTTTGCGCGCCATGAGCCAACGAATGTTCGGCGTTTCGGTGGAAGGCAGCGGCAAGTGCCAAAGACTCGTCAGCTCGTCCGGCGTCATCACCATCCGGCGCTTGTCGTGGAAGATGCGCAAAATAAAGTCGCTGACAATGCGCGTTTTGCCTTCGCTGATCCGTTTGAACGCGTTCCCGTACTGCGGGCTTGAAAACTGGTTGAACGCTCCGACGATATTGCTGAGAATCACCTGCGCGCGACCCGGAGTCGGCGACGAAGCGATGAGGTTGATGTTGGCGTCGAGACCGAGCTGTCCGACTTTCTCTTCGATGGATTTCACCATCTGCTCTTCGAGCGGCGACAAACGGTACTCTTTGGCTTTCTCGCCTGTTTTCTCTTCCTGGCTGCTGTGC
>CAZKMF010000142.1:0-2920 GCA_964553975.1 uncultured Gammaproteobacteria bacterium
GGCCGGCATCGACCACGGCGAGACGATCCGCATCCAAGGCGGTGGCGAGGCGGGACCGCGCGGCGCGCAGGCGGGAGATTTGTATCTGCACGTGCGCATCCAGTCCGACGCGCGTTTCGAACGCGACGGCTTCGACGTCTATTCGAATTTGGAAATCGGTTTTGCGGATGCCGCGCTCGGCGCTGAAAAAGAAGTCGAGACACTCGACGGTACGGTGACGATAAAAATTCCTTCCGGCATCCAGTCCGGTGAAGAAATTCGCTTGAAGGGTAAGGGCGTCACGCACTTGCGCGGTTCCGGCCGCGGCGACCACTACGTCCGCGTGCGCGTGAGGACGCCGAAGCATCTTTCCAAAAAAGCGAAGCAGCATCTTGAGGAACTGCGCGAAGAAGGCCTCTAGTTATCCCCAAGGGCGAAGATAAGCGAAAAAGGTATACTGGTGACATCAACCATTACGCCTTATGCGCATCGCCAAGATCGACCGCAAGCTTTTCATTTCGCTCGCTGCTTTGGTCGTCACGACATTTGGCGCTAGCGCCGCCCACGCGCAGTTCGCGGCTCCGACGTGCACGCCTCCGAACTGCAGTCCGGCTGTCATTCAGAACATCGCGGTTGCCGGAGCCGGACAGAACGCGAGCATCAACGTCACGGGCGACGCCAAAATCGGCGCGACGTTTCAAACGGGTGCTGGCGCTCCAGTACTGACGGCTGCCGGACAAAACCTGTATTACGGAAACGTCGGGGCCGCATCGAGCGCCGGCAGTTTGATGCTCCTGCAGAACGGGGGAGCGGATCGCTTCCGTGTTGATTTGAGCGGTGGCGTGACGACGGCTGGTGCGCTGACGTTACCGTTGGGTTCAGCAGCAGCGCCGTCGATCGCTTTTGGCGGCAATACCGCCGGTCTGTATTCGCCGGGCGCGAACCAAATCAGTTTCGCCTTGAACGGAATTCAACGTGCGAACTGGACGACGGGCGGCCTCTCCTTTATCAGCGGCCAACTTTTGATGCCGAATGGAACGGCGGCTCTTCCGCCGTATTCGTTCGCAACCGACAACAACACGGGTATCTATCACAGCGCCGCCGATACGCTGAACTTCGTGACGAACGGTTCGAACGCCATGACGGTCTCTTCAACCGGCACAGTCATCGTGCCGGGCACGATGGTCGTGCAAACGGCCCTCATTGCGCCTTCGCTCGGAGGAGACGGTTCCAACGTCACGAACATCAACGCAAACAACATCACGAGCGGCACGGTTAATCCCGCGCGTTTGCCTGCGACGGTTGCGTATACCGACGCGAACCAAACGTTTTCCGGATTGAACACGTTCACTAATCAAGTGACGATCTCGGCTCCGGGTACGGGGCTTTCCTATACCAACTCGGCGGGCGGCGTCGAATTTTACGGCGTGAACGAAAACGCGTTCAACTTCTATACGGACGGTACGATCTATTACCGCATTGACGCCAACAATAATTCCGTCAGCTCGTATTATTGGTTGAACGGCGCGAACAACACCGTCATGTCGCTCGATGAATCGGGCAACCTCGCCTGGCTCGGCATGTCGCAGGCGGGAGGCACGGCGTTGACGCTCGGCGGCGGACAGAACCTTTACTACGGTCTCGCAACGAGCACATCGACCGGCAACTTGATGCTTCTTCAGACGTACAATGGCGGTGTCTACACCGATCAGTTCAGCGTCGGACCGACCGGCAACGTCTACGCTGCTGGCACGATCACGTCCGGCGGCCAACAGGTGTGTTTGGCGAACGGTACGAACTGCCCACCAACGTTAAATGGTAGCGGTACCGGCAACTACGTCACGAAATTTACCGGTGCGGGCAACACGGTCGGCAACTCGGTGATTCAGGATGACGGCGCGAACGTCGCGATCGGCGCGCCGCCCGGCGTCTACAAATTCGCGGTTGCCGGCACGCTGAATACGACTGGTGCGATCACCTCGAGCAGCAGCATCTCCAGCACGGTCCCGACCGGCGCGGCTCTTTCAGGAACGGTAACGGCCGCGGCGGGCGCGGGTACGCATGCGGGCGCGTACGGCACCGCCGCCGGCACGGGTATCGGCTACGGCGTTTATGGATTTTCAAACGCCACTGGCGGAGCCTATGGCGTCATGGGTAACGCTCCGGCGGGCACGGGCGTATACGGCTCTTCGTCATCCGGTCGCGGCGGCTACTTCTACACGAACGGAGGCCCGGCCGCGATTCGCGCGCAAGCGGGCGCAGCTCCTTTCTTGGCGATCGATGCCGACGGCGACATTTTCGGCAATCGCCATTTGACGATCAATGGCAATGCGACGCTCGGTAATGACGCGGCGGACGTGACGACGGTGAATGGCAACTTGACGCTCGCTTCGAACGGCGCGCTTACGCTCGCTCCGCGCCCGTCGGCGCCCGTCGGTGTGAACGGCATGATGTATCTCAACAGCGTTGATAACAAGATTTATTGCTTCGAAGCCGGTACCTGGAATCTCTGCGGCGCTTCAACAGGCATGAATGGAAACGGTGTCGTCAACACCTTGCCGAAATTCACGGCCGCGACCACGCTTGGCAACTCGATCGTAACGGATAATGGTACAACTGCGACCATTGCCGGTAACTTGGCGCTCACGAGCCAGATCTCCGATCCGGTTGGAGCGAACGGCATGATCTACTACAACGGTCAGAACCATAAATTGCGCTGCTACGAGAACGGAAGCTGGAACGATTGCGGCGCCGAAGCGGACACGCTTGATACAGCAGCGGCACGCGGACGCCAGATCAACACCTTCGTCGGTATCAGTAACACGGGCTTGGGCTTCTCGTCGTTTGATACGGCTCTCTCCGTACGCGGTACGGTCGGCGGCGTCAGCGCTGTCGTAAACGATGTTGCCGGAACGGCGATTGCCGGTTCAGGCGGCGCGAC
>CAZKMF010000143.1:0-9117 GCA_964553975.1 uncultured Gammaproteobacteria bacterium
CTACCACCTCAAGGTAGTGCGTCTGCCAATTTCGCCACGACCGCTCGGAACGGGAACAGGGGTACGATACTCCACGGGCCTGATCTTGGCAAGATCTTCAAGAGAAGCTTGACAAAACGGCTTTTTTGCGCTAACTTTTCCGGTCCGTAAGGACTCATGCCGTACGGAATACCGAGCGTTCTACGCCACGACGGGAGGACATATGTGGGACGACAAGGGAGAGTTTCCCGGTTATCACCGAGGTCATTGCGCTCTGCGCACGGCCAGGATGCACCTGACGGAACTGCGGCAGGGCGACGTAGTGACCGTGTGCATCCGTGAAAACAAGATCCTCTTCGGCAGAAACCTCGAGGGGGAGGACGGGAATCGGCTGTTCGTCCGAAAGAGCGGCATCAGCGACACGTGCTACTACCAGCCGCATCTGGAGCGCATGGGATCGGCTGGCCCCGACTTCGTCGCCAGCATGATCGAGATCGTGACCGGCCTGCAGTGCCAGGTGGTGCACGAGAAGAAGGACGAGTTCGTGACGTTCGTACTCGCCGCTTCGCCAGCGCCCACCGTTCACCCGTGAGACCTCCGCGCCAGCGCTTCGTGCCGCTCGGCGCTTTTCTTTTTGAACAGCGCAAAAAACAAACAACCCCTTGCGGGGTTGTTTGCGGACGCCATTTACTGGCGTTCCGGGCGGGGCTGAGCTTCGTTCAGAGCGACGGGGCGACCGACAATTTCCTTGCCGTTCATCTCATCGATCGCACGAGCGGCCTCCTCAGCGGAGGACATCTCGACGAAGCCGAAACCGCGCTTGCGGCCCGTCATACGGTCGACCGGAATGAACACGGAAACGACCGTACCGAACGGGCTGAAGGCGGCCTTGAGGTCATCCTCGGTGGCCTGAAAAGACAGGCTGCCGACGAAGATTTTGGCGCTGGCCATACTTGCGTTGGGCTTAGCGGGTGAGTTACAAAGGTTCGAAAACCTTTCACTCGTCTTTCGCACTGCGAGCTGGGTATGGCTGACGCCGACCTCGTTCCTCGTGCTACGTACGCGTGTAAAGGTAGGGTACACGAACCGGGGTAATTTGTCAATAGAAGGTTATTGCCTGTCAAGAGATTCCAGAGTAGTCTAAAGCGGCACGGGCGCTTAGCTCAGTTGGTTAGAGCGACTCGTTTACACCGAGTAGGTCGTGGGTTCGAATCCTACAGCGCCCACCAAAAGACGGTCCTCCGGACCGTTTTTTGTTTCCGCGGCCTTATTCTTCTGCTATACTGTTCGCATATGCTTGGACGTATTTTGGGAGGATTGCTCGGTGCCGCGCTTGGATTCGTTATGGTCTGGAAGTCCAACTTCTTCGCCGAGACGTTCGGTTCGATTTCAACCTGGGCCGACACGCATCTTGGCGGCATGCGCATGGTCTATAAGATGATCGGCATTCTGGTTATCTTCATCTCGTTCCTCGTCATCACGAATCTTCACTTCATTTTCTTCCGGTCTGTCTTTGGCGGCCTCTTCGGCGTGCCGAACGACGGAGCGGGAATCTGATATGGATTACTTGCCGACCGGTCGAGCGCTGATCGATCCGTTTCACGCGCTGGGTAAAGCGGGCATCCGCGAAGAGATGCGCGTAGCGGATTTCGGCGTCGGCGCGGTCGGGCATTTCCTGTTTCCGGCGGCGAAACTCGTCGGCGCGAAAGGGCACGTTTACGGCGTCGATATTCTGAAGTCCGTCATCCAGGCGAACCAGAGCCGGATGAAGCTCGCGGGTTTCGACAACGTTGAACTTGTCTGGGGCAACTTCGAACGCCCGATGGGTTCGCGCTTGCCGGACGCTTCGATGGACATGGTGCTCATGGTCAACGTGCTCCACGCCGTCGATCGCGCGCCGGCGCTTCTTGAAGCGAAGCGCGTGCTGCACACGGGCGGTATCCTGCTGGTTATTGAATGGCATTTGGCCGGAGCGGCGCTCGGTCCTTCGCCCGATAAGCGTCTTTCGAAAGAGCAAGCCGAGGCACTCGCTACGCAAGCGGGTTTCCTGCTTCTCGAAGCGTTCGAGGCGGGGCCTCATCACTACGGTTTGGTGCTCAAAAAACCCTGACGAGCGGGAGTCGCCCCACTTGCGTGAACGGCGGCTCTTTGTTTATCTATAGGGCGTAAACGACTATCTCTCTATGACACTTCTTTCCTGGTCGTACTGGTTCAGCCTTCAAGTCAGCGAACTCATGCCGTCGGTAAAAACGGCACTGCTCGTCGCCTTCGCCGCGCTCTTCGTGTTCGGCATCGTCATGGGGTCGCTCGCCAAGAAGAAATCCGGATCGATGTTCTGGGCGGAAGGCGGCAAGCGCCTCTCTTCCATGGGTCTCTGGATGGGCGTCTGTGGATTGCTGCTCGTCTTCTTCACCCACGAGCTCGTCTATTTCTTCGGCGCGCGTTTCTGGTACTTGGTCTGGCTCGCGATCTTCATCGCTTGGCTGGTCTCGATCGTCCGTTACGTCCTGACCGTCGTGCCGAAGCGTTCCGCCGAGTTCGCCGAACGCGCTCGCATCGAAAAATGGCTGCCGAAAGGAAAGTAATCGGCAATCACGGAGAAGACCTCGCGGCCGCGTTCCTGCGCTCGCGAGGTTTTCGCATTCTCGAACGCCAAGCGCGCATTTCGCGAGTTGGGGAGATCGATATCGTCGCGCTGGACGGAGAGACGCTCGTGTTCGCCGAAGTGAAGACACGGCACGACGTTTCGTTCGGCGCGCCGGAAGAGGCGGTGACGGTTGCGAAACTTCGCACGCTCGCGGCCTGCGCCGAGAGTTGGCGGTTGAAGCGCGGTTGGTCGGCAAGGGCGTACCGTCTCGACGTCGTCGCCGTCGATTTGACCGGAAGGGCGCCGGTCATCCGGCACCTGGAAAACGTCGGCGGTTGACGTCACGACCAATGCGTGGTATCCTGCTTGCGTAATGATGCCAGCCTTGAAATGAGGCTGGCGTTTTTCTTACCCACGTTTTTCGCGCCCTATGTCCAGCCCCATTGTCCAAGCGATCCAACAGATCTGCGAGGAAAAAAACATTCCGTACGAGGTCGTGATGGAAACCATCGAGGCCGCGCTTGCGGCCGCCTTCCGCAAGGATTTCGGCAATAAGAACCAAAATCTTAAAGTCGAGTTCGACCCGGAGACGATGAAGATCCGCGTTTTCGACGAGAAACTCGTCGTCGAGGATCAGGAACTGCCGACCGAAGAAGAGCTCGCCGCGCTTGAAGCCGCGCAGGCCCAAGGCGCCATCGAAGAACCGCAGCTCGACGAAGAAGGTAACCCGATCAAGCGCTTCAACCCGAAGCTCGAGATCATGATTTCGGAAGCGAAAAAGCTCAAGCCTGACGCCGAGATGAACGAAACGCTCCGCATGGAACTCGAGGTTCCGGGCGATTTCGGACGCATGGCCGCGCAGACCGCGAAGCAGGTCATTATCCAGAAACTCCGCGAAGCCGAACGCGAAAACGTCTTTGGTGAATTCAAAGGTCGTGAAGGCGAAATCGTGAACGGTATCGTCTCGCGCAAAGAAGGCCGCCTCGTGCTGATCGACCTCGGCCGCGTCATGGCCACCATGCCGCCGGAAGAGCAGATCCCGAGCGAAAACTACGCGCCGGGCGCTCGCATCAAGGTCTACGTCAGCTCGGTCACGATGACGACGCGCGGACCGATGGTCATCGTCAGCCGCGCCCATCCGGACATCGTCCGTAAGCTCTTCACCACCGAAATTCCGGAAGTCGCGAGCGGCGCCGTCCAGATCCACTCCGTCGCCCGCGAAGCCGGTTCTCGTTCGAAGGTCGCCGTCTCTTCGGATGACGCGAACATCGATCCGATCGGTTCCTGCATCGGTCAGCGCGGCACGCGCATTCAGACGATCATCAGCGAACTCGGCGGCATGGAGAAAGTCGACGTCATCCTTTTTGACAACGACGCCGCTGTCTTCATCGCCAAAGCGCTCGCGCCGGCGAAGGTGAAGGCTGTCGACCTCGATGAGGCCAATCGCATCGCCACGGTGCGTGCCGACGCCGACCAGCTGTCGCTCGCGATCGGCAAGGGTGGACAGAACGTCCGTCTCGCCTCGCGCCTGACGGGTTGGAAGATCAACGTCATGGACGTGAACGAAGGCACGATTGTCGCCGCGGCGGACGCTCCGGCGGAAGAAACGGCCGCCGCTCCCGACGAGATCGCTGAAGAGGTGACGGAAGAGATGGATTCCCTTTCGAAAGGCACCGAAGTTCCGTCCGCCGAGAAAGGCGAGTAAGATACGCGTGTGTCATCCCTGCGAAAGCAGGGATCCAGCACCATCGGTATCCTCCAAAAGCTTCGTTCAGTGAACTGGATTCCCGCCTGCGCGGGAATGACATGATTCCTAACTCGACCCCATGCTTGCGATCTACCACGCGTTGCTCTACCAGCCGATCCTGAACTTGATGGTCGGCTTCTACAACTTCCTTTTTCACGACTTCGGTTTGGCAATTCTCGCGCTGACCGTGATCGTCCGCGGCGCGCTCTGGCCGCTGACGCACAAGTCGCTCGCCAACCAAAAGGCGATGCTCGAGATTCAGCCGAAGATCAAGGAAGTGCAGGAGAAGTACAAGGACAACAAGGAAGAACAGGCCAAGGCCATGATGGCCGTCTACGCCGAGCATAAGGTGAGTCCGCTCTCCTCGTGCCTGCCGCTCCTGATCCAATTGCCGCTCTTCATCGCGCTCTATCGCGTGCTCTCCGCCGGCCTCAAGTCGGAAGGCTTGAACGACCTCTACTCGTTCGTGTCGAATCCCGGCACGATCTCGACGTTGTCGCTCGGTTTCCTCGATCTGTCGAAGCCGTCGATCGTGCTCGCGCTTCTCGCCGCCGCCGCGCAGTTCTGGCAAGCGAAGATGATGCAGCGCAAGGACGTCGCCAAGCACGCCGACGCGAGCAAGGACGAAGACACGATGGCGATCATGAACAAGCAGATGCTCTACATGATGCCGGCTATGACGCTCTTCATCGGTTGGAAGCTGCCCGCGGGTCTGACGCTCTACTGGCTCTTCACCAACTTGGCGATGATTCTCCAGCAGAAAATCGCCTTCAAGCAGAAATAAGACGGTTGGAAGAAACGGCGGTTCCGGGCTATACTGGAACCGCTGTTTTCTTTTTGTATGTCCTTCCTCGACGAGAAAAAATTGCTGAAATTACCGGTCGAAACCAAGAGCGGCGTCAAGCTCGGTCGGCTGCTCGGTTTCGATTTTGATTGCGAAAACCAGTCCGTGCTCCGCTGGCGCGTCCGCCCGCAAGGCCTGACTTCGCGCGTCCTGACACATCCGCTCCTGATCACGCGCGAGCAAGTCCTTTCGATTACGGAAGAAAAAATGACGGTCGACGACAACGTTGAAAAAGAAATGGAACTGGCGAAAGCGAAAGCGATCGGACTCGTCTCCAACGCGAAAGCGTGACCCCGACGCATGCGGAACACGATCACCGGCATTCTCTCGGCGCTCGCGTATTACGATCAGTTTGAATTTCCGCTGACTGCTCAGGAGATTTTTTTCGCGCTGCCGGAGTCCGAAGGTACGCGCCTCTCTTTTGAAGAGGTGGAGCGGGCGTTGCATGAAGCCGTGCGCCTTCGTACCGTCGAAACAAAGGATGGTATGTATTTCCTTCCGGGACGGGAAGATTTCGTGGGTATCCGGCATGCGCGTTACGCCGTGGCGGAAGCGAAGTATAAGCGCGTCGCACGTTTTTTGAAAATCGCGCGGCACGCGCCGTACCTGCGCGCCGCCTTCGTCTGCAACACGCTGGCGCGTTCCAACGCCCGCGCCGAAAGCGATATCGATCTCTATCTTGTCGCGGCGCCTGGGCGCGTCTGGTCGACGCGATTGTGCGTAACCGGTCTCGCGGCGCTCTTGCGAGTGCGCCCGACCGTAACCGAATCGGCCGATCGCATTTGCCTCAGTTTTTTCGTGTCGACTGACGCGCTCAATGTCCGTCCGCTCGCGATCGAAGACGATGTCTACCTCGCGCATTGGCTGCAGGAACTCTATCCGGTGTACGACGAGGCGGGGATCGCGAGACGCTCCTACGTCGAGAACGGTTGGCTGCGCGACGAATTACCCGAAGCCCGCGTTCAAACGGCGTCGCCACGGCGCATTGTCATGCCGCGCTTTTTGCGGGCTAAGCGCGCGTTCGAACGCGCGCTCGACGCCTTCTTTGGCGATCGGCTGGAGCGCTGGGCGAAACGCAAGCAGCTGTCGTGGCTCCCGGCGTCTTTACGCGCCGCCGCCGGCACGCCGGACACGGACGTCGTGCTGACCGATGCGGTGCTGAAATTTCACGACCGCGATCGACGCGTCGAAATCCGCGATGCCTATCGCCAAAAACGAGCCTATGCCCTTCGCGCTTTGGCGTGACCGTCTGGCATTGCTGCTTGTCGCGCTCTTGCCGTGGCAAGCGCGCTACATCAAGGAAACCGCCACACTGCTCGGCGTGCCGTGGGAGCAGGGAACCGCCTCGCTCTACGCGATTGATCTCTTGCTGATCGGCGCAGCGCTTTGTCATCTTTTGGCGATTGTGACGAAATGCGCGCCGAGAAAATCCGGAGCGCCGCTCTGGCTCGAGGTCGCCGCGCTGATCCCGGTCTACGCGTTCATCTCCGTCTTTTGGGCTTACGACACGACGGCCGCGCTCTTCACGCTTATGCGCCTCACGGAAGGTTACGCGCTTGCGTATCTTTTGTGGGTTTCGGAGGCGTCACTTGTTTCATCGCTTACGGCCTTTGTCGTCGGCACGACGGCGACGGCTATGCTCGGCCTCTGGCAATTTTTCACGCAGACTTCATTCTCCTCGACGTGGCTCGGTATCGCCGCGCACCCGGCGTCGCAAGCTGGCGTTTCTGTTATTGAAACCGCTTCCGGGCGCATGCTTCGCGCCTACGGCACGCTGCCACACCCCAATATTCTCGGCGGCTACGCGGCGGCGGGTCTTACGGCCTGTTTGGCGCTCGCGACGCGCCTTTGCCGTTTCCGCCCGGCGTTGCTTGGCGCCGCGCTCGTGCTCGCCGCCGCTCTGGCCGCTTCCGGCTCGCGCTCGGCCTGGCTCGCCGCCTTTTTCACGATCGTGATCGCGTTCGTGTTGCCGCGCGCCTCCGTCGCGAAAGCACCTCGTCTCGCCGCCGCGCCCGCGCTTGCGGCCGCGCTCGTTGGCATTGCTTGGGTGATGATGTTTGCCCTGCCGATGTTCGCGGCGCGTACGTCGTTGCATGGACGTTTGGAAACGCGCTCGATCTCTGAACGTGCCGCGTCGATTTCCGAAGGTACCGAAATGTTCCTCCGGTATTTTGCGACGGGTGTCGGTATCGGCAATTATTTGCCGACGACGCTGCTCTCGCTCGGTGTGCCGGATGAGTCGTACGCGACCCAGCCGCCGCACTTCGTGCCGATGTTAGTCGGGGCGGAACTCGGCTTTCTCGGCTTGGCGCTTCTCCTCGGCTTCGTTGGCGCCTGGTGGTTCTCGGCGCTTTGGCTCATGCGCCGCGCCGCTTCATCGCTCGTCGCTGTCACCGCGACGCTTCCTCTTATCATTTTGATCGTCAGTTGTTTCGATCACTATCCATTCGATCTGTTCGCCGGCACGATGTTGACTGGCGCGGTATTCGGATTTTTTCTTAAAGCGGGAGAGGAAATTTCGGAATAACTTTTCCAAACAAAAATCGTCGTGGATCACACGACGATGGCGAACTGGAGATCCATGAAGGTGGTCACCCAGGCGAAGAAGACGAGCGCGGCGAGCACGACCAGGACTCCGAGTCCGCTGCCGCCGTCCGTAGCCTTCGCGGCTCCGATCAGGAGCACGAGTGCGACGACGGTCCAGACGCAGAGCAGCACGCCGATGGCGATCTGGACGGATTGGCGATCGCTCACGATCCCCATGACGCCGGCGGCGACATTGAGACCAGCGAAGAGGACGAGCAGAAGCGCTGTGAAGCCGCCTTGCGAACGTCCGGCCTGGTACAGGGAGAGAAGTGCGCAGAAGAAGAGCAGGACTCCAGTGGCAACGGTCATGGCGAACCTCGTGGATTGGTCTGCCGGCATCCTAGAAAATCATTCGTTCTACGTCAACATGGGGTAGGGGATTTGACAGGAAAAACGGGCGTATCTACAATGCGGCTAGCAGCCGACTAGGCTGAGTGCTAATTAAGCGTTTTTAATAGCATCACCGCGAATCATATGCATCTCCGACCTCTCGGTGACCGCGTCGTGGTCAAGCCTCTCACGCAAGACGAGGTGACCAAGTCCGGCATCATTCTTCCTGAAACCGTCGATAAAGATCGTCCGGAGCGCGGCGAAGTCATCGCTATTGGTCCCGGCAAAGTGCTCGACAATGGCGCCTTCGCTCCGATGGGCGTCAAAGTCGGCGACAAGATCGTCTTCAAGAAATACTCGCCCGACGAAGTGAAGATCGACAACGTCGAATATCTTCTCGTCGCGGAGTCTGACATCATGGCGATTATCGAATAACTATGTCGAAGCAAATTTTCTACGGCGACGAAGCGCGCCTCAAACTCAAAGCGGGCGTTGATAAGCTCGCGAACGCCGTCAAAGCGACGCTCGGTCCGAAGGGCAAGAACGTCGTGATCGCGCGCGGTTACGGCACGCCGATCGTCACCAAGGACGGCGTGACCGTCGCGAAAGAAATCGATCTCTCCGACAAGACGGAGCAGATGGGCGCGGAACTCGTCCGCGAAGCCGCTTCCAAAACGAACGACTCCGTCGGCGACGGCACCACGACCGCTACGCTCTTGGCGCAGGATCTGATCAATCTCGGCTTCGAGAAGATCAAGAATTCGCGCTTTGAAGTCGACGTCCACGCCATGCGCTCCGGCATGCAGGAATATGTCGAAGAAGTTTCGAAGAATCTCGACGCCCAGGCCGAGCAGATCGCCGGCAACCGCGATCGCATCGCCCAGGTCGCGACGATCTCCGCCAACAACAACGAAGAAGTCGGCAATTTGCTGGCGGATTTGATGATGAAGGTCGGCAAGGACGGCGTCGTAACAGTTGAAGAATCGCAGGGCGTCTCGATCGAAACCGAGCATGTCGAAGGCATGCAGTTTGACCGCGGCTACC
>CAZKMF010000144.1:0-5615 GCA_964553975.1 uncultured Gammaproteobacteria bacterium
CTTTCTTCGGCTTCTCTTCGTGCGCGTGATCGTGACCTTCGTGGTCGTGATCATGCTTCTCTTCCTTAGCCGCTTCCTTCTTCATGCCCGTCTTCGATTCGAGGACGAGCGTGATGTGGCAGGTGCGCTTCAGGATCGGAGCGGCCGAACCCATGGCACGCGGGCGCCAGCGCTTGAGCGTCGGACCCTGGTTCACGAGCGCGGACTTGATGAAGAGATCTTTGCGGTCGAGTTTGAAGTTGTGTTCGGCGTTGGCGATGGCGGACTCCAGGAGTTTCTTGACCGGACGAGCGGCGGCGCGCGACATGAACGTCAGCTGCGCAAGCGCCGGTTCGACGGCCATCCCGCGGACAGCATCAACCACGAGCCGTACCTTGCGGGACGACATGCGGAGATAGCGGGTGTGGGCTTTTACTTCCATAGAGGTTTATTTCTTGGCAGCGGGCGCGGCGGCCGGAGCGGCGGTCGCGGCCTTCGCGGCTTCGATTTCCTTGGTGAGCTTGCCGCCATGGCGCTGGAACTTGCGCGTCGGAGCGAATTCGCCCAAACGGTGTCCAACCATGTTTTCGACGACGGTGACCGGCGTGTGCTGGCGGCCGTTGTGGACGCCGATCGTGTAACCGACCATCTCCGGAGTGATGACGGACGGACGCGACCACGTCTTGATGACGGTCTTGTCGCCCGGTTTTACCTTGGAGAGTTTTTGGAGGAGTTTGGGATCCGTGAACGGACCCTTCTTCAGTGATCGGCTCATATTACTTGCGGCGCTTCACAATGAATTTGGACGACTGCTTCTTGTGCTTCCGGGTCTTCACGCCGAGCGCGGGCTTGCCCCACGGAGTCTTCGGGTGCTTGTGACCGATCGGGTTCTTACCTTCACCACCACCGTGCGGGTGATCGACCGGGTTCATGACCTTACCGCGGACACGCGGGCGGAAACCCTTGTGGCGCATGCGGCCGGCCTTACCGAGACGAACGAGCCAGTGGTCGGGGTTGGAGACGATACCGATCGTCGCCGCGCATTCCTGCGAGACCATGCGGTACTCGCCGGACGGAAGCTTGAGCTGTGCCATGTCGCCTTCGAGGGCCATGACCTGCGCGCCATTGCCGGCGCCGCGGACCATCTTGCCGCCGGAACCCTTGTAGAGTTCGACGTCGTGGACCATGAGACCGACCGGGACGTGCTTGAGCGGCATGCGGTTGCCGTTCTTGTTTTCGATCTTGTTCTGCGAGGACATGACCGTCTCCCCCACTTTGAGGTTGGCGGGCGCGAGGATGTAGCTCTTCACGCCGTCGAGATAGGTCAGGAGCGCGAGACGACCGCCGCGGCCCGGATCGTATTCGATCGCGGTAACTTTGGCGGGAATGTCGTAACGATTGCGCATGAAATCGACCACGCGCACCATGCGCTTGGCGCCGCCGCCACGATGGCGAACGGTGATCTTACCCTGGGAGTTGCGGCCGCTGATGCGCGTTTTCGGCATCAAGAGCGACTTCTCCGGGGCTTTTTTGGTCACGTCTTCGAACGAGTCGACGCTTGCGCCGCGGCGTCCGAAGGTGATGGGTCGGAAAGATTTGATCGGCATACGCGGGGATTAGGCGTTGGCGTACAAGTCGAGGCGATCGCCCTTCTTCAGGGTGACGATCGCTTTGCGCCAAGCGCTGCGGCGGCTCTTGCCCGCGCGGGTGCGCACCGGTTTTCCGGCGATGCGCATAACGCGCACGTCGGTCGGTTCGACACCGTAGACCGCTTTCACGGCCTTGCGAACTTCGAGCTTGTTGGCAGTCATCGCGACTTCGAACGCGTACTGGTTGTCCTTACCGAGCATCGTCGTCTTTTCGGTGACGATCGGACGAACGAGGATGCGGTAGGCAGAACCGGTCTCGCGCGGGGCGATGACGGTTTCCTTCGACGTCTTCGGCTCTTCGGCTTTCGCTTCCGCTTTCGGCTTTGCAGCTTTAACGGCTTTGGCGGGAGCCTTCTGGCCTTCTTCGTTTTTCTTGCGATTGAAGAATCCCATATCAGTTCTTGTAACCCTTTTCGATCATCTCGATCGTTTCGACCGGAGCGACGACCGTCGAGGCTTTAAGGACGTCGACGAGGTTGAGATCTCCTGCCGTGACCGTCCAGAGATTCTGGAGGTTGCGGGAGGCGCGGATCGTCATCTTGTCGGCTTTCGGGAGCACGAGCAGGACTTTGCGGCCGACCGGGAGCTTCTTCAGCATGCCAGCCATGGCTTTGGTCTTGCCTTCGCTCATCGAGAAGGCGTCGAGTCCGATGAACGCTTCGCCGCGGACTTTGTCGGCGAGAGCCATCGCGAGCGCGGCCTTTTTCGTCTTGCGGTTGATCTTCTTCGAGAAGTTGCGATCGGGGCGCGGACCGAAGGTGATACCACCGCCGACCCAGATCGGAGAGCGCGAGGAACCGTGGCGAGCGCGGCCCGTGCCTTTTTGCTTCCAAGGCTTCTTACCGCCACCGCGGACTTCGCCGCGCGTTTTCGTATGCGCCGAAGCCGTACGGCTGTTGGCCATCTGGGCTTCCGCCGCGAGGTGTACAAGGCCTTCGTTGACCTTCACGTCGAACGGCTTCGCAGCCATTTCGCGTTCGGACACGACCTTGCCATCCATGTTGTAGACTTTGATCTTCGACATACGTTTATTCAGTCACGGTTGCGGTCTCCGTAGCGGGAGCCGCTTCCTGCGCGACCGGAGCTTCTTCAGCCGGTTTCTTCGCGGAGATGAACTTCATGTCTCCTTGCGGAGCGACGATGAGGAGGGTTGCGCCGCGCGGACCCGGAACCGCGCCTTTGACGGCGATGAGTCCCTGTTCCGCGAGCACTTCAACGATCTCGAGATTCTTGACCGTCACGCGATCGCCGCCCATGCGACCGGCCATGCGCTGGCCCGGATGCACGTGCTGATGGCCGCCGGCGCCGATCGAACCCGGCATACGGAGGTTGTCCTTGTGACCGTGGGAGGCCGGACCGCCGCGGAAGTGGTGGCGCTTCACGACACCCTGGAAACCCTTACCCTTCGAGAGGCCCGTGACGTCGATGACGTCGCCGGAGACGAAGGCTTCAGGATCGCAGACGGAGCCGAGGGCGATACCGTCGACGGATTCGAGGCGGAATTCGCGGAGCGTGGCGAGGTCGCCATGCTCAGCGACGGGCTTCAAATGCCCGACCTGCGGCTTGGCGAGATGCTTCTTAGAACCCGTGCCGACCTGGACCGCCGTGTAGCCGTCCGTTTCGGAGGTTTTGACCTGCGTGATGACGCAGGGTTCGACCTTCACGAGCGTCACCGGCACTACTTCGCCCGAAGGGCGGTAGCGCTGGGACATTTCGAGTTTTCGTCCGATGATGAATTTCATAGTTCTCTTAGGCAGAGGAACACTTTAGTTATGTTCGATGCCTGTCTCCGTTTCGCTTGGGATCCTCCCCCGTCCCGCGCAATAACAGAAACAAGAAGTTCCGGCGCCGATCCTTCCGAACATGTTCGGGGGATATCAGCGAAGAAACTTCTTGCATCTGTCACGTACGCGTGGCTTGGCGTTTTCGAGACAAGTCTGATTGTAGCGGTGTACTCACGATCTCACGAAGATCATCTGCAGAGGTTTTGGCGCCGTAGGCCACCCGTAATCATGCCATCTTTCTCTGCCTTCACTTCACAAGACTGTTTGTGCGGACGCGGACCGATCTTACATTTTGATCTCGACGTCGACGCCGGCCGGAAGGTTCAAGGACATCAGCGATTCGACCGTTTTCGGAGTCGGGTCGACGATGTCGATGAGACGCTTGTGCACGCGCATCTCGTACTGCTCGCGCGCGTTCTTGTGAACGAAGGTCGAGCGGTTGACGGTGTACTTGTGCTTTTCGGTCGGGAGCGGGACGGGACCTTTGACGGAAGCGCCGGTGCGCTGCGCCGTATCGATGATCGTGCGCGTGGACTGGTCGATGACCTTATGGTCGTAGGCGCGAATCTTGATGCGAACGCGGCTGCCCGCCGGAGTTTCTTCGGTCTTGGTTTTCTTGTCCATAAAGATCGTTTTCAGCAGGCAACCCCCCCGACGTTACGTCGGGGGGGTCAACCAAAAATTACTTGATGATTTTGACCACGACGCCGGCGCCGACGGTCTTACCGCCTTCGCGAATGGCGAAGCGCATCTTTTCTTCGAGAGCGACCGGGGAGATCAGTTTGATCTTCACGTTCTGGGTGTCGCCAGGCATAACCATTTCGACACCAGCCGGCAATTCAATCTCGCCCGTCACGTCAGTCGTGCGGATGTAGAACTGAGGCTTGTAACCCTTGAAGAACGGCTTGTGGCGGCCGCCTTCTTCCTTGGTGAGCGCGTACACTTCGGATTCGAATTCGGTGTGCGGCTTGACGGTGCCCGTTTTGGCGAGAACCATACCGCGCTCGATTTCTTCCTTCTTGGTACCGCGCAGGAGCAAACCGGCGTTGTCGCCAGCCATACCCTTGTCGAGCTGCTTGTTGAACATTTCGATACCGGTGACGACCGTTTTGCGGGTGTCGCCGAGACCGACGATTTCGACTTCTTCGTTGATGTTGATCGTACCGCGTTCGATGCGGCCAGTGACGACCGTACCGCGGCCTTCGATCGAGAAGACGTCTTCAACCGGCATGAGGAACGGCAGGTCGACAGCGCGTTCCGGCTGCGGAATGTAGGCGTCGAGCTGGTTCAAGAGCTCGCGAACCGGACCGGCAGCCGCGTCATCGCTCGGGTTGTTGAGAGCCTGAAGAGCCGAACCACGGATGATCGGAGTCGTGTCGCCCGGGAAGTTGTACTTCTTGAGCAAATCTCGAACTTCCTCTTCGACGAGGTCGATGAGTTCTTTGTCCTCGACCATGTCGCACTTGTTGAGGAAGACGACGATGGACGGAACGCCGACCTGGCGAGCAAGCAAAATGTGCTCGCGCGTCTGCGGCATCGGACCGTCGGTTGCGGACACGACCAGGATTGCGCCGTCCATCTGGGCGGCACCCGTGATCATGTTCTTAACGTAGTCGGCGTGCCCAGGGCAGTCGACGTGCGCGTAGTGACGTGCGGCGGTCTCGTACTCGGTGTGGGCCGTGGCAATCGTAATGCCGCGAGCCTTCGATTCCGGAGCCTTGTCCAGGTCACCGATGTTCTTATCCTGGGCACTGTTGCCCATAGCCTTGGACACCGCAAGAATCGCGGCGGTCAAGGTGGTCTTGCCGTGGTCAACGTGGCCGATGGTGCCCACGTTCACGTGCGGCTTGGAGCGATCGAACTTGATATCAGCCATACGTATACTAATAAAAAAAGTTGACGTGTGTCGGTGAGGAGTGTAGCAGAGGGCCAAAAAGCGGTCAAGTGGTCCTTTTTGGCCTTATCGCAGCCTTATTCAAGGGGCTCTAGGTAGAACTGTTCCTCCCCCTCGAGCTCTGGGGCCGTATTTTGAGGGGTTGGCGGGGGTGGGAGGGGGTTCGGACGTGGTTGAACGACCGGATTCGGCGTTGGGCGAGGTTCCGGAGGCTTGATGGGTGCTGGTGCCGGCTTTTCCTCGACTCTAGGGCGGTCCTGCGCGAGTCGCGGACCAGGAGGCGGGGCCTGCGTCGGGGCCCCCGACGCA
>CAZKMF010000145.1:0-6546 GCA_964553975.1 uncultured Gammaproteobacteria bacterium
TTTGAAGGACGCGACGGGTCTTTACAACGTCGCCAACCCGGGCGTTACGTCGCCGTATCGCATCGCTGAGCTGCTCAAGACGCACCTCAAGCCGGAAATGACCTTTTCGAAGATTTCCAAAGAAGAACTGAATCGCATGACGCTGGCACAACGCGTCGACTGCGTGCTTTCGATCGCTAAGTTGGAAGCTGAGGGTATCGCGATGCGGCCGATCGAAGAACGCTTGATTGAGGTCATATTGCTGCTTAAGCAGAACCTGAATTCGAACGAGGCCAACGCGACGCTTCGCAGAACTGAGGAAGAAACGCGCGAAAAACTCGCTCTGGTCGGATAGGGCGCTTGAAAGGCTCTACTCTTGACGGGAAGGGCCTTTTTTGCTATCTTCGTTGCGTCATCCGCCTGTCGGCGGGACCAGAAAGCGAGCTTATTCCATGACCACCGAGGTCCAGAAGCGTCCGAGTCCGTCCCTCCGCCCCGCGCTGTTCAGCCTCGTCGCCGCGGTCGCTCTGATGGTCGCCTGTGGGGGCCTGGCCGTCACGCTGGTGCTCGTGCTCCTGCTCGTCGCGGTCTTCGGCCTGATGTACGCGCTCGGCGAGGCGCTGGCGAAGGATGGCCTCGTTCCCTTGCCCGAGCGAGCTCCGCGCGCGCGAGAGATCAGCGACGCCGTTCCGTCCATCCCATCCGAGCACGTTCCGTGCGTCGAACGCGCCGCCTGAGTCAGGGCGGTTTTTCTTTTTCCGTGATATACTTGGAAAGATATGTCCTATCGCAAACTACAGGTCTATTTTTTCCTGGCCGTGTTCGCGCTCACGCTTGTTGTCGCCTTTTTAGTGTTCCGACCGTACCTCGGACTCATGGTATTTTCCGGAGTGCTTGCGGTGTTGATGCAGCCGGTCTACCGGTATTTGTGCCGACATTTCCGCAAGAACACCATGCTCGCCGCGTTTTCGACCGTCTTCCTGACGCTGATGCTCGTGCTTCTGCCGCTGCTCTTCATGGCGGCCGCGCTCACCTCGGAGGCGCTTGTGATGTTCAATCAGGTGCGCACGCACGTGAGTTTCGACGATCTGGCGAACGCGCTTGCGAAGATTCTCGGTCCCGGTCAGGCGCAAGCGATCGCCGACGAAGCCGCACGCGCAGTCAGCGATCTCGCCACCTACGTGCAACCGTTCGTTTCCGGCATCACGTCCAACATCTTCGCGATCTTCTCGAATACGTTCGAATTCATTATCGGGTTCGTACTGCTCCTGCTCGGGATGTTCTACTTGCTTCGTGACGGAGCGGAGCTCAAACGCCAAGTGCTTGGACTCTCGCCGCTCGCCGACGAGGACGACACGTCGATCCTCGACCGCATCATCGACGCCATTAAAGCCGTAGCCTTCGGTCAGTTCGTTATCGCACTTCTCAAGGGTGTGATTGGCAGCTTGATCTTCTTCGCGCTCGGACTGCCCGCGCCGATCTTCTGGGGTACCATGGTCGCGCTCACGAACTTCATTCCCGGTGTCGGTACCGCGCTCGTGACCGTGCCGTTCATCATCTATTTGTTCGCGGTCGGACGCATGTGGGGCGGTTTCGCGCTCTCAGCCGTCAGTATCCTAGCGATCGGACTCGTCGACAATTTCCTGATGCCGCACGTTATGCATTCGCGCATCAAGATTCACCCGATGCTCGTGTTGCTCTCGATGCTGGGCGGCATCCGTTTCTTCGGCGCGTTCGGCCTCTTCTTCGGTCCGATCACGCTTTCCGTCACGATCGCGCTGATCGACATTTACAAGAAAGAATTCCGCTCTTCCGTCGAGCAATTGGACAAGGTGTAAACGGACGACCGTTGACGTATGCCTGAAAAAGTGTTGAACTTCGTTCAACGCTTTTTGCGATGGGGGAAACATGTGCGAAACGCCGTGGAAAGTCGTAGAACTGCCGTCGATACGCACGCCCGGAAAGCCCGGACGCCTGTCGATCATCGAGCTGGCCAAGATCGCGGAAGGATTCTTTCCGAACGACGCGGCTCCGCGCGTCTACCTGATCGATAACGACACGCCTGATTGGAGCGCCCGCGGCGGTCACCAGCATCCCGAAGGCGGCAAGCGAGAGCTCCTCGTCGCGCTGAAGGGCATGATCGAGTTCGATCTGCATTCCGCGAGCGTCTGCCTCAGCATGACGCTGCACTTGCCGACGCGCGGTCTGCTCCTTCCGACCGGTGTCTGGCACGGCGTCTCTCTCAGTCCCGGTGCGCTCCTGCTCGCGATCGCCTCGACGCTCTATGCACCAGACGAGTCGCTGACGACGAAGCCGTGCCTCTGCCCGTGAGCCCCCTTGAACCGCAAGGGGATTTTTGTTAGGGTAAAAAGCGATATGAAGGCCTTGATCACGGCCGGCGGGCGCGCCACGCGCCTTCGGCCCATTACCTATACGATCAACAAGCACCTCATCCCGTTGGCCAACAAGCCGATGATCTTTTACGCGATCGAAAAGCTCGCGGCGGTTGGCGTGAAGGAGATCGGTATCAGCATGAATCCGGGCGAAACGGAGCTGCAGAAAGCCGTCGGAGACGGCGCGCGCTGGGGTGTGAAGATCGTCTACATCGAGCAAAAAGGCGGACCGCTCGGCATCGCGCACGTCGTCAATAACGCTAGGGAGTTTCTCGGCGATGAACCGTTCATCTTCTATTTGGGCGACAATATCATTCTCGGCAGCTTGCAGCGCTTCGTCGAGAAATTCGAAAAAGAGAAATTGAACTGCGTACTGGCGCTCTCCAAAGTGCGCGATCCGCAGCGTTTCGGCGTGCCGGAAATCACGAACGGCCGCATCACGCGCGTTGACGAAAAACCGTCGGAACCGAAAAGTGATTACGCGGTTACGGGTATCTACGTCTACGACAACACGTTTTTCGAAGCCTTTGCGCATATCAAACCTTCGGTGCGCGGCGAATACGAAATTTCCGACATTCACACCTGGTTGATCGAGAACGGCAAGGCGGTCGGGTACGAAGAAATCACCGGTTGGTGGAAAGATACCGGCAAGCCGGAAGACCTGCTCGAAGGCAACCAACTCCTGTTGAACGAGATGCCCGACGAAGGCCGCGTGGGGGCGGAGATCGACCCGACGGCGGTTATTCAGGGGAAGGTATCGATCGGCAAGGGGACGGTCGTCGGACCGCGCGTGCTGATCCGCGGGCCGGTCGTGATCGGCGAGAACTGCCGCGTTGAAAACTCCTACGTCGGTCCGTACACGTCGCTCGGCAAAGGCGTCGAAATCTACAACACTGAGATCGAGCACTCCGTCGTATTCGACGACGTCGATATCAATTGTTCCAAACGCATCGTCGACAGCTTGATTGGTATGAACGCGACGATCAGTTCGGCGCACGACACGCTGCCGCTCGGCCACAAGCTCGTGGTCGGAGACAACGCGGTCGTCGAAATCTAAAAACACCCCGACGCGCGCCGGGGTGTTTTTTTGTTTTAACGCAGTCGCAGTTTCCAGAGACCGCTCGCGCCGTCCTTTGTGCCGAAGACGAAAGCGGTATCGCCGTTCGGACTGACGGCGAAGCGGTTCATGCGCGTGAAGTCGGCAAGCGGTACGGTAACGCGGCCGAACTGGTCCATCGTTTCGATGGCGTACAAGGCGTCGTTGACGGCGTAGAGCGCGTTCCATTCCGGGTGATGCCAGGCAGCCTGGGTGATCGGTCCGCTGAGACGGTTGATGAGCTCATCCGATCCGGCGCGGGTGTCATACAGACGCAATTCAAGATCGCTCCAGTACAACAGTTTCGAGCCGTCGGCCGACCAGACACCGTCGCGACCGCGACCTTCGAACGCGGTCGGGCGATCTCCGGAGGCATCGATGACGAATAACCGTTCGCCGGTTTTCGATGCGTACGCGACGCGCGCGCTTGTGCTCCGGATCGGGACGAATCCAGAGGTCGGCAGTTGCGCGACCGTCTCAAATGTTTGATCTCGCAAACGTCGACGCGCCAGCGTGGGCGTTTCGTTCGAAACGATGCCATAGACGACGTCGTTGGCGACGACGGGCTCAACGATCGAGGGGCCGGTCGGCGTCGCGGTCAAAAGGTCGGTTTCGATGGCGTACAGCACGCCCTTCGAAACGCCATAGAGGCTATTCGCGTCTTGTGCCCAAAAAGCCTCCGTAAAATTGATGGACGTTTCCGTGGAAAGATCTCGCACGCGTTCCGGTTCTGAAGCGCTCCATAAAAGGAACGACGGATTTTTCGCTGTGCGCGTGATGAGCAAGAATCGTCCGTTGTTCGACCAGTTCAGACGGAACGAGTCGGCGCTGGCGCT
The DNA here is from genome assembly GCA_964553975.1 of uncultured Gammaproteobacteria bacterium. Taxonomy (GTDB): domain Bacteria; phylum Patescibacteriota; class Patescibacteriia; order SG8-24; family DYFX01; genus DYFX01. Next base: position 4,305 of record CAZKMF010000145.1, read on the forward strand.
TGATCGATAGGGGAGGTGCGTCGTGCCACTTTTCGTGTCGACAACGACAAGTTCGGAACCGGATGATGCGGAGGCGACCGCCGAGGCGTACCGCGCGTCATTCGTAAAAGCGACGACGGAAAGATTGCTGACGTCCTTGAACATGACGGGAGCCTCCGCTCGAAAAAGCGCGATCTGGTTCAGAAAGGCCGTTTCGCGGCTGCCGACCGCCACGGTTTTTGTCCAGGTACGATAGCCTGCCTTCTCGACGCGCACGGAATAGGTCCCCGGCGTGATTGCGCCGAGATGCGCAGGTGTTTCCGTCTTTTGCGGCTTGCCGTTCAAGCTGACGCTGGCGCCCGTGGGGCGGCTTTCGACCATAACGACGCCCGTACGTTCAAGGCGATGGCGGTCAAAATTATAACGAAAACCGGCCGTCGAAAGAATGATGACCGGAGCCAAAATGAAGAAGGTGATGATGAATGTCCAACTGATCCAACGTCTTGCGCGCGGGTCCATAGCGGAGTATGCTGTTTCCGACCAAATCGTACTATGAGCCGACTTCGAATTCAAGGCGGAAAAAAACTCCGCGGTCGGCTCCTCGCCAGCGGCATGAAGAATGCCGCGACGCCGATCCTCGCGGCCACGCTTCTCACGGACGAACGTTCTGTCCTGAAAAACGTGCCGCGGATTCGCGACGTCGAGCGCATGCTCGATATTCTCCGCAGCCTCGGCGTCCTCGTCGAGTGGGTGGGGGAGCACGAGCTGACGATCGATCCGCGAATCGCCGACCCGGCAAAATTGGACCGCAAGGCGATGCGCAGCATGCGTTCGTCGGTTTTGTTTTTGGGACCGATGCTCTCGCGTTTCCGCGAAGTCGAACTTCCGGAACCGGGCGGCTGCATCATCGGCAATCGTCCGCTTGATACGCACCTCGTTGCGCTTACGTCGATTGGCGCCAGCTGCGAACGCGGCGCCAAGGGGTACATCATGCGCACGACCGGTCTTGAAGGCCGCGAAGTCGTGTTGCCAGAATTTTCCGTGACGGCGACGGAGAACTTGATGATGGCCGCTTCCACCGCCAAAGGCCGTACGACGATCAAACTCGCCGCCGCCGAACCGCACGTCCAGGATCTCGGCGACTTCTTGAACAAGATGGGTGCGCGCGTGCAAGGACACGGTACGCACACGGTCGTCATCGACGGTGTCGAGCGTCTGCACGGCGCCGAACACGAAATTATTCCGGATCAAATCGAAGCCGGCACCTTCATGGTCGCGGCGGCGCTCACGCGCGGCGATCTGAGAATCGAGCATGTGCGCCCCGATCATCTCGATATCGTCACGCAGCGTTTGCGCGCGATCGGTGCGTCGGTCGAACTCGGCGCGGATTGGGTGCGCGTCACCGCTCCCGACACGCTGCACGCCTTCAAATTCCAATCGATGCCGTACCCCGGTTTGCCGACCGACCTCATGGCACCCTTCGGCGTTTTAGCCACCCAATGCGCCGGAACGACGCTTATCCACGAACCTCTGTACGAAGGGCGTTTCGGTTTCGTCAACGAATTGGTTAAGATGGGAGCGAACGCCGTGGTCTGCGACCCGCATCGCGTCCTGATCTCCGGACCGACGCCGCTCTACGGTCGAGAAATCAAGAGTCTCGACCTGCGCGCCGGAGCGACGCTACTCGTGGCCGGTATTCTCGCCGACGGCGAAACGATCCTTCAGGGAGCGGAAATTATTGATCGTGGATACGAACGCATCGAAGAGCGCTTTGCCGAAGTGGGTGCCGAAATTATTCGAGAAGAAGACGCTGCATGACCCCTCAGTTTCAAAACGACAATCAGCCCTCCATGCCGGAAAGCCGACGCGCGCGGAAAGCCGTCGGCGTCTATTTGGCCGCCGTCTTCGTCGTCGCTTCGTTTCTCTGGGGTTATCGCATAGGCGCTGGAAAAGCGACGGGGCCGACCGGTTCCGCTTCCGGTTCGATCGAATTCGTTAACGCACAACTCGACAAGTCCGGCGGCAAAGTCGACTTCGCGCAGTTTTGGGATCTTTGGAAGATCATCAAAGACCGCTACGTCAAGCAGCCCGTCGACGAAAAACAGATGTACTACGGCGCGCTGCGCGGCATGGTCGCTTCGCTTGGCGATCCGCACTCCGTTTTCTTTGAACCGTCTCAATCCGAAGAGTTTACGAAAGAGCTTGCCGGAAAGTTTGAAGGCATTGGCGCTGAGATCGGCATCAAGAAAGGCGCGTTGGTCAT
>CAZKMF010000146.1:0-3766 GCA_964553975.1 uncultured Gammaproteobacteria bacterium
TAGGGGATCTCCTGGTAAAGAGAGAGGAAGACCTTCTCGCGGATCAGTTCCGCGTACCAGGTGCGGTTATCGATGTTGGTGATCTGATGTTCCGGGTAGATCGGTTCGCCTTCCGGCAAACGCGCGTAGACGGCGGCCATCAACGCTTTAAGATGCGTGCCTTTGAGCGCGGAAATCTCGATCGTTTCCTGGAAATCGGAAGAGAGCGCGCGGTAATCTTCAAGGTAGCGCGGGCGCGGCTCGTCGATCTTGTTGATGACAAGCAGTTTCGGGGCGGCGACGTCTTTGATCAGTCTCAGGATATCCTCTTCTTCTTCGCCGATCGCGCGCGTCGGGTCGACGACGTAAAGAATCAGGTCGACGCCTTCAAGCGCGCCCTTGGCGGCCTGGTTCATGCGCGAGGTCACGGCATCGCGTTTCTTGCGGAAGATGCCTGGCGTGTCGACGAAAATAATCTGGCCCTCTTCGCCGTGATGGACGCCTTGGATGGCTTGGCGCGTGGTTTGCGGCTTCGGCGTCGTGATGGCGACTTTGGTGCCGACGAGCGCGTTCACGAGCGTTGATTTTCCGGTATTGGAGCGACCGACGAGGGCGACGAATCCTACTTTCATAGCAAGGTTAAGTGTACCACTGTTTCGATATGGGGCGTATGCGGGAAGAGGTCGACGCAGACGGCCGGTTCCGCGCGGTAGGCGGTGAGCAGATCTTTCAAGTCCATGGCCAGCGTGCGGTAGTTGCAGGAGACGTAGACGATGCGCGGCGGCTTTTTTTCAAGCAGCGTCTTTTTTACTTTGGGGTGCAAGCCGCTTCGGGGCGGATCGACGATGACGACGTCGGGTTTCTCGGTTTCCCAAGAAAGTTTTTCCGCCGCTTCGGCGCGGTAGCGGACGTTGTCGATGTTGTTTTCCTTCGCGCTCGCTTCCGCCTCGACAATCGCTTGCGGTTCGAGTTCGACGCCGAGAGCCGAATCGACATCCTTCGCGAGCGCGAGAGAGAAGAAACCTCCGCCGCAGTACAGATCGAGCAAGCGCTCGTGCGGCCCGGAGAGAACAATCGCGCGGACGCGCTCCAAAAGGCGCGCGGCCATGCGGCTGTTGGTTTGAAAAAACGCGTTCGGATGGATGCGGTACGTGATCGCGCCGATTTTTTCGCGCAGCAGCGCCTCTCCTTTAAGAGGTCGCAGCTCCGTCGCGATCGAAAGATCGGTCATTAAGGGGTTGATGCCGTGGACGAGAGACGTGCAAAGTGGGGAGAGGGCCGCGATCAGCGCGTCTTTCTTTTCGAGTTCTCCTTGCGCCGTCACGAGCGTGACGAGGCGTTCGTTCATGAACTTGCCTTCGCGAATGACGACGTAGCGCAAGAAACCTTCGTGGCGACGGTTGTCCCACGGTTTGTGCGAAGTCGTGCGCGCCCAGGCGCGGACGGCGTTCAAGACTTCGGTCGCCTCGGGGGAAGGCAGCAAGCATGTCGAGAGGTCGACGTGGCGGTCCCAGCGCCCAGGCTCTTTGAGTCCCAACTCGCCGTTCGGTCCGAAGACGAAGTCCATGCGGTTGCGGTGGCGGAACGCTTCTTCCGCATGGACGATTTCCGCCACATCAACGGAGACCGTGGAGAGCGCTTCGGCGACCATGTGCCGCTTTTCTTCGGCTTGGCGCGCATAACGGACGTGCTGCCAGGCGCAGCCGCCGCAATGGCCGGCGTGCGGGCATTCCGTCTTTACGCGATCCGGCGAGGTCTCGAGTACGTGCACGTCCGCCATTTTAGCGACTCCTTGCTTGCGGCCGACGAAAATTCCTTCGACCAGCTCGCCTGGAATGACAAAAGACGCGGCCGTCGTTTTAGCCTCGGTTGTACCGACGCGACGGCCGCGCTCATCGAATGATTCCACGCGTAAGGTAAGCTTTTCGCCGAACTTCATATCCGCACAGGCTACCCGTTTCCCGCCCGTTCGTCAATTAGAACGGCTGTTGGGTGCGGGCGCAGACGCAAACGGCGTTCAGGCAGGATTTTTCGTAGCCGGTCGGGCAGGAGATGCCGCCGCACTGCGCGACGGTTTGGCAGGCGACAGGAACGTTCTCAATTCGACGCTGGCAGACACAGGCTTCGTTTTCGCAGGCCGGCGCGTAGCCTTGCGGACAGTCGGCGGAACAATCGCTGGCGACGCGACAGGACGTGACGTTGCCCGCGGGCGCGCAGGCGCAGGCGCCCGCGACGCAGGCCGCGATCTCCGTCGGTTTGCAGCCGGCCGCCGAACAATCGGAAGCGGCGTTGCAAGAGATAATTTGAACGAGTCCGCGTCGGCACTTGCACAGCTTGTCGTCCCCGCAAAACGGCGTCGCGCCTTCCGGACAGGCCGCGGCCGCGCACTCATCGTCGTCGTAGCACGAACCGCCGTATTCGGGAGCGGAAAGGCAGGTGGCGTACGGAGTGTTGTTGATGGAACCGGCGCATGCTTGGCGCGTGGCTTCAGGACACGCGATCGTCGGCATGCCGGAAGTGGGGCAGGTGACGCGCGGAAGATTCGGCGTGATTTCGATGGGATTGCAGATGCAAGCGTTCGAGACGCACCTCGCGATTTGCGCTGAGGGTCCGATGGCTGGAGCGGGGAGCGCGCCGCACACGGCTCTGCAGTCCGCGTCTGCCGCACAGCGTCCGATTGGCGCCGTCGGTTTGAGACAGCGATACGCCGCGTCACATACGCCGCCTGGCGGACAGACGCGCAGGCAGGTCGTTCCGTCCGCGCAGACGTTGTCCGGTCCGCAGATCGAACCGAGGCCGAGAACCGTCACGGTCGTCGGACCGCGGACGCAGCGTTTTTCGAACGCGTCGCAATTGTTCCCATCGCAGACGTTCAGACACACAAGTCCGACGTCGCAACGGGACTTTTGCGTGCACGCTTCGTTTTCTTTAACGATCGTCAGACGGCCTTCCAAACCAACAAGTGAAAGGAGCGCGCGCGTCCAGGCACCGATCGTTTCCGCGACGTAGTGAGCGCCGGTCGTAAAATTCCTCTCAAACCGGAAGAAGAGCGATCCGGAAGTTCCCGCGGCGTGGACAGGGGAGGCGAAAACGAGCGTCCCGACGAGCAGAAGTGCAAAAGCAAAGCGTCGCATAGTGTTCCCATGATACCAGACCCGCGCGTTTTGTGCGGGGGAGCGATGTGCTAGGCTGGAGAAGCCGAAGACAACTTTTTCCACAGGAGGTCGTGATGCGGAAAAAGCCTATGTACGCGGTGCTCATTCTCGTCCTGCTCGGAGCGTGCGCGGCTCGCCAAACCGGCGAGACCGTTGGCATCAATCGAAACGAAGAAGCGACGCATCGCGTCGATGTGGAACCGTTCGGACGAGGCGCGCACGGATCCGCCGTCGTGCTGAACACCTCCGGTTACTTGCTGACGTGTCATCACGTCGCCTTCAAGCCGGATGGCACGCTGCGCAGCATGGCGATCAACATTGCCGTGAACGGTGGCAAGCCGAAGCTCTATCCGGCGCGGATTGTCGCGGACGACGTCGAAGACGATCTCACGGTCATCAAGATCGAGTACCATTTCCGTCAGGCGGTCGTACTCGGAGACGATGCTGACGTGCGCATGCTCGATGCCGTCTACAACATCGGGTTTCCGTTCGACATGGGCGAGACGGGGAGTTTCGGCCACGTGAAGGATCCCGACGTGCGTGACGAGACGCGATACCAATTGCGCCGCGCGCTTTTGCTCGAGATCCAGAACGGTTCCGGCACTTCCGGTTCCGGCATCTTCCTGGTACGC
>CAZKMF010000147.1:0-5545 GCA_964553975.1 uncultured Gammaproteobacteria bacterium
CGCGCGAGAGGCCGGAGAGTTCGCCGGACTGCTCGTCGCGGTAGACCATGGTCGTCTCGCAATAACGCACCGGCATCTGGCGATAGCTGCGCGGTTCGCTGGCGAAGATCTGCGTGTGGTGCGGGCAGTTCATCGGCTTCATCGCGAACATGTGATCTTCGCGCGTCTTGATCTTGAACAGGTCGTCGCCGTATTTCGCCCAGTGGCCGGACGTTTCGTAGAGGTCTTTCTTGGTGATATGCGGGATCGTAACGCGCTGGTAGCCGTGCGCTTTGCGCAGCTCCCAGACGTAGTCATTCAAGCTGTCGCGCAGCATCGTACCGCGCGGCGTCCAGAGCGGCAGGCCCGGACCGACGAGATCGGAAAAGACGAACAAGCCCATTTCCTTGCCGAGTTTTCGGTGGTCGCGCTTTTCGGCTTCTTCCAGCATCTTGAGGTAGGCGTCGAGTTCCTCCTGCGTGGCGAAGGCCCAGCCGTAGACGCGCTGCATCTGCGCGTTCTCCGCTTTGCCGCGCCAATAGGCGCCAGCCACGGATTTGATCTTCACGGCGCCGACTTCGCTCGAGCGCGCGACGTGCGGGCCGCGACACAAGTCGACGAAGTCGCCCGTCCAGTAGAGCGAGGCCGAGTCCGATCCGTCGAGATCCTGCGCGTCCTCTTCTTTCAAGTTCGTCGTGCCGTGCGCTTTCAGATCGCTGAGCAGTTCGACTTTAAAATCCTGGCCGCGCGCGCGGAAGAATTCGATCGCTTGATCGATCGGCATCTCTTCGCGCTTGAATTCCAAATCTGCCTTCTTCAGTTCCGCGATCGTTTTCTCGAGCGCCGCAAAATCCTCCGGACCGAGCGCCCGGGGAAGTTGCATGTCGTAGTAAAATCCGTTTTCGATGACGGGTCCGACGCCGAGTTTGGCGTCCGGAAACATCTTCATAACAGCGGAGGCCAGCAGGTGGGCCGCCGAGTGGCGCATGCGGTCGAGAACGTCGTAGTCAGCCGGTTTTTTCGCTCCCATAGCGGGTTTTCAGGGCTTATTTACCGGTTTACCTTAACACGACCGGCCTAAAATCGAAAAGCCCCGCCGGAGCGGGGCTTTGGAGCTTATTTCTCGATTTGGAAGTCGATCCGGTCCGGCAGGAGAGGCATTCTCTTCAGCCAGAACGGCCGGAATTTCACCTCGACCCGTTCGACGCCCTCAATCCCCTCAAAATAGGTCTGCACGTCGCCGAGACCGACCCCTCGCAGCTTGGAAGCGTCGAAGAGCGGGCTTTCGAGCGATACGCGGGATTGACCCGACAAGGCGACGCGAAGGGAGGCGGTGCGCGTCTTCGGATCGGCTTTATCGATCGTGAACGACGAGTCGTCGACTTTAACGCCGGTCAACTCGCGGTCGGAGGTAAGGCTGCGCTGCAGGTCCTGCGCGGAGGCGTCGACAGCTTTGGCGCGATCGAAGTCGACGGCGCGCACGCGGAGCGTCAGACGTACCGTGACGCCGTCAGCTGTTTCGCCAGGGCCGGCGTTCACGCTGCGATTCATCGTCTCCGCCAGCATGGCGTGACCTGTCCAAGGCGTCGTCGTTTTCTTCGCGAGTTCCTGACGCGCTTGAGCGATCAGTTCTTGGCGCAGATCGGTTTCCGTCTTGTCGATGTCTGCCGACGTGACCGTACCGACCGTGGCGACGCCGCCCGTCATCGGCGCTTCGGATTTGGCGTAAATGACTTTTTGCAGAGTCGCGTTCAGTCCGGGAATCGTGAACGTCGTCGGAGCGATATTGCCGCCTTCGCCGGCTTTGTCGGCGTAGACGTCCGTCTTCACACGACCGTTCGCGGGCACGTTCACGCGAGATTTCAAGCGGAACAGGACGCCTTCGGGAGAAAGCAAGCGCGTGGTAGGGATCAGCGTTTGGTCGCTCGAAGATTCGTTGATCAGCGTCACGACACCCTTGGCGATCGCGTCGGATTTGGTGGATGTCGACGGTGCTTCCGTCTTCTCCCCCGCCACCGTTACCTCACTTACGTCGCCGGGAATTTCGTCGACGCCTTTCGGGTCGGTGGATACCGTCAGCACGCGCTCGGTTTTCACTTCCGCTTTTTGCGGATAGACGACGACCGTGGCGTGGGCGTAGACGACGTAAGCGACGCCGAGACCGACCAAGATGGCCAGCGCGGCGAATCCGAGCGCGATGCGGCGATAAACGCCGGTGCGGACGGGCGGACGGAAGCTGTTGCGGTCGGTCACCTCGTCTTCGTCCTCGTCGGACGCGAGAATGGCTTCAATATCTTGATCCGGGAATTTTTTGCTTTGCATGAGAGGCGTGGGAGGCACGGAAAGGTCAACACCCTTACGCGGCGCCGGCGTCCAAGCGTCTTCAGCCTCGCCGATGTGAATTTCAGGCTCGATCGAGATGCGCTCGGGCGCGACCGGAGCGGTTTTGATCGGAATAATCGCCGGGATCCGCTCCATCGGGGGCGGCGGAGTCAGGTACGGCGAAACAGCGGGCTTTTTCGCTCGCGTCGCAGGCTTCTTCTTCGGTTCAGCTTCGGAAGAAGTTCCGAACGCGCCGTCATCCGGCGTTATCGGCGTTTCCTCCTTAGCCGCTTTTTTCCTCCGTGGCGGCATATCAATGATCAGTATAGCACGTTATGAAACCGTTCGATACTTTTTCCGAATTTCTCGCATATTCTTAATGTACGCCGCCTCATCCATCACACCTTCATCCATCAAGGCGTCCAGCTTGGCCAACTCCGACTCCATGGTTTCGTTTTTCTTGATCTCCATCGTCATGGCATCGATCTTGGCTTCGAGCACGCGCGCTTCGCTCGTGCGCGCCAGCACCTTCGAGTAGAAACGATCGGCTTTCGAGGCTTCCGCGCCTCGCAAAGATTCTTTGTACACGCTCTTGTTTTCGAGCGCGGACTTGTCGGACGCGTCCCAGAGACCACCGACGATCTTATCGACCGCGCGGGGGAAATCATCCTGACCGGTCAGCGCCTTGGAAGGATGCTCCATAGCCGTCAGCATGCCGTCGTAGAGCGTCGCGCCTCCGCCCGACGCGCTGGCGCGCATCTTGAAACCGGAAGGCATGTCGTCCTTGAAGTTGAGAAACAGATTGCGCTTTTCGTCTCCGGTCAGAAGTTCGGCCTGCCGCTCGGAGATGCCGAGATAGCGCAGCATCGTCGCTTCGTCGTTGAAGTCGACAAGATCCGAAGCGTCGATGCGCTGGATCGCCGCTTCGTACATGCGGATCGCTTCTTCGATCGCTTCCGGCGGAATCGGTTTGTCCGATTTGATGCGCACGCTGTATTCGTCGCCGCCGGCGGTTACGGCCATAATATCGGTAATGCCGAGTTCTTCCATGCGCTTCGCTTCGGGACTGTTTTTGCTCGCGAAAATTTCGGCGATGCGTTTCAAATACTCCGTCCCCTTTTCGTGGGAGCCGGACAGGTCGTTCACGGCCTTGAGGCCATTGGCGTCGAAGTTGAGAAGCGCGATTCTTTTCAAATCCTCCTTCGTCGGAGAATCTCCAAGGATCTCTTTCAATTCCGAAATCACCTGCTCCTTGGCATACGCCTTGTTCAGCATGTGCTCGCCGTTCTCGCCGACCGTGAAGCGGCGGTCTTGGTACGTCTGCTCGAAGGCGACGATTTTTTCCTCCGCCAACTCGGCACGTTTGGCGGGATTGGCCACACCCGCTTCGATCAGCTTGCGGTCGTAGTCGCGAATTTGCTTTTTGGCGGCGTCCGGCAGCGACGCAACGCGCTCCTCGAGCCAGGCTTCTCCACCTTCCTGCTGCTCGGCCCGTTCGGCTTGGCGGCCTTTCAGCAAAGACTCGAAGACCTCGTTCAAGCGTTGCTCGCGTTCTCTACCCCTTTCGGATTCCTCCATACGGCAAATACAAAAAAGTGAGCTTTCGCTCACAATTTACCATGGATGGACGCGTTCGAACAACGCTAGGACTCGGTCGGCTCGGCCGGATCGGAAGGGATCTCCGACGAGGACGGCTCGACGTGCGGCGAGGCGAGGCGATCAAGCAAGGAAGAGAGCATCTCTTCCTGCTCCGGCGTGGGTTTCACCGGTCGATAGCGCGGGCGGTCTGCATTCGGCATAGACATGCGAACTCCATGGTTACGGCTTCGAGAAAGGAACCCCTGCGGGGATTCTTCCCCTTTTCAGGTCTGACGACCTTAACGGAAAAGACGGCGAATGTCAAGACGGGTTTGTCGGCTGCGTGACGCGGACGTTCCCCATGCCGACCTGGCGTTCGATCGCGGCAACGGCATCGGGCGACGGATCAACCAAGAACGACGTCTCAACCCTTTGAAAACCGCCCTCCGAGCGCACTTCGAGCGTGACAAGCGACTTGCCCGGGTACTTGGCCAGCGCGGCTTTAAGCGACGCCACGGCCGAGGGTGGCAGCTTGCTCGGAAGCGTGATGCGCATCTCCCCGCTCCCCGGCTTCGGGCGCGGACGCTGCATGTTCAACATCATCTCGGAGCTGACGGTCTCGCCGCGGAAGTGCGTCATGTAGACCGGAATGGTTTCCGCCGTCAGCGACCAACCGCGATCGGCGAGAATTTTGAATTCGTCCTCTTTGCGAGAAACGCGCCCGGTCACGGCCAAGTTCGCGCCTTCAACCCAGACAGCGCCGTTCTCTTTAAAGACGCTGGGGAAGACAAGGCATTCGACCGTGCCGGTCAGATCGGAAATCGTCGCGAAGAGCATCGGCTCTCCGGACTTTTTCGTCGTGATCTGTTTAACGGCCATCACCGTGCCGCCGACGCGGACGGGAGATTTTTCCGGAAGCGCGTACGCTTTCGCGATCGGCATGAGCAGTTCGCCGAATTCTTTGGCGACGTCTTCGAACGGATGCGCGCTGACGTAGAGGCCGAGCAGCTCTTTTTCCCAATCAAGCTTGCGGCGCTGCGACGCGGGAGGGACGCTGCGGAGTCCGAGCGTCGGCACGAGTTCGGTGCCGGCCGGCACGACGAACGAAAAGAGCGTCGACTGGCCGTTGTCCCGTTCCTTCTGGAGATTTTTGTTGTAGGTCGTGAGGACGTCGGAGTTTTCGAGAATCTGGTTGCGTTCGCCGAACGCGTCGAGCGCGCCGGCTTTGGCCAGCGCTTCGAGCGATTTTTTGTTGAAGGCTTTACCCGTGACGCGGCCGGCAAAATCGGCCAGGTCTTTGAACGCGCCGTTCTTTTTCCGTTCGTCGATGATGGCGTTGACCGTATCAATGCCGAGACCTTTGATGACGCCGAGACCGAAGCGAATGTTGTGGTCGTCGATGTATGTGAAACCGGGCTCGGAGCTGTTCACGTCCGGCGGCAGCACTTTGATCCCCATCGACTCGCACTCTTTGACGGCCAGCGCGATCGTATCGAGATCGCCCGATTCGGCGGTCATGAGCGCCGTCATGTATTCCGCCGGGAAGTTGGCCTTCATGTAGGCCGTTTGATAGGCCACGACGCCGTACGACGCCGCGTGCGCCTTGTTGAAACCGTAGGCCGCGAACGGCTTGATGAGTTCCCAGAGCTCCTCGCACTTCGCCTTC
>CAZKMF010000148.1:0-5359 GCA_964553975.1 uncultured Gammaproteobacteria bacterium
CTCGGCACCCTGAGCAACTCCGAGCGCGACGAGCTCACCCGGCTCCGCCAGAAGGACTACGACGCGCGCGTCCAGCGGGCGCGGGAGGACGGCTACCGTCCGCCCGGCGCTCCGCAGATGCCCGCGACGTCGCCCACGCCGCCCGATGTCTCCGGTAGCTTCGCTTCCGGCAACGCGAGCGGCGGCATCGGTCAGGTCGGTGGCACCGCCGCGACCTCCGAGGTCGTGCTCGGTGAGAAGCCCGCCTACCTCTGCGTGACCGGCTCACAGCCGCGTCAGGTGCGAGCGGGTCGCAAGCTGCAGTTGGTCAACAACTACTGCAACGGGCGGCGCGACGGCGGTCTCAACTGCGCGGACAGCGACTACGACGGGTTCGCCGACAACGACAGCTTTCTCGTGTTCGAGATCAACGGGAAGCCCGTCGCGACCGACACCGGCGGCGTGCTGAAGCCAACGCAGATGTGCTACGTCGACGTGGGACGCAACCGTCGGATCGAACTGAAGGTCATGCGCTTCACGAACATCGGCACCCACCGTGTACCGAAGATCGATCCGATGTCGGTCGACTCCTCCTACACGGTCTGGATCGACCTCGACGGCAACAACACGCTCCACGACATCACCGAGAACAAGGCCTGGTCGTCTCGCTGACGACACGGTCCTCGGACTCAACCTCAACGGCGGCCTCGCAACTTCGCGGGCCGCTCTTCTTTTACAAAAAAAACGACCCGCAGCAACTGCTGCGGGTCGATTCTTTTTTGGATCTTACGGAGTACCCTGCGTCGCTTTCACCACCGCGTTGATGATGAATCCGGTCAGGGCGTAGGCCAGGAAGATGATGATGAGACCGATGATCGAGCTCTTGATGATCTCCTTCGCCTTTTCGACCGGTCCTTCTTCGCCGCGCGCCGTCATCCAGAGGAAACCGGCGTAGACCATGAGGACCAGGAAGATGATACCGATGAGACCGAGCAGCGTGCGGATGATGCGGCCGATCAGGATCGGGAGCTGCTGCCCAGCCGTTGCGGCACCTTGGCCGTTGCCGAGGTTAGTCGCTTCGAGACCGGAGAGCGCGTTACCGTTCGACGGGTCGAAACCTTGGGCGGACGTGGGAAGCGCGGCGAGAGCCATTTGGCCAACGGTCAGGAGCGAGAGGAGCCCCAGAAGAAATTTCTTGAGCATACGTGGAAAGGGATTAGTGAAGTTATGGAGTGACGGCCGGAGCGGCGACGTTCACCGCGGCGTTCACGACGAACGAAGCGATAGCGTAGGCGGCCGTGATGATGATGAGGCCAATGACCGCGTTCTTGAGAAGGTCCTTCGCGTGTGTGACTTTCTTGTCGTCACCTTGCGCCGTCAGCCAGAGGTAACCGGCGTAGATCGTGAGAAGGACGAAGATGATACCGAGCAGTCCGATGAACGTGCGTACGAGGTTGCCGATCAGGATGGGAAGCGAGGTGGTCGTCGAGATCCCCGCGCGCGTGCCGAGATCTTCGAGTTTGTCCTGGCCAAAGTTTTGCGCCAGCAGATGTAATGATCGCATAGGTTACTGGACTTGCTCCGGCGAGGTGACGGGTCCGGCGTCCGGAGGCGCCACGCTGTTCGTGACCGTTCCAAGGACGAAACTCGTGAGCGTGTAGGAAGCGGCGACGATGATGAGTCCTGTGACCGCGCTCTTGATGATGTCCGTGGCTTTCTTGACCTTCTTCTCGTCGCCCTGTGCCGTCATGTAGAGGAAGCCGGCGTAGAGCGTGAGCAGAAGGAACAAGATGCCGAGGTAGCTGAGCAAGGTTTTGATCAGGTTGCCGGCAGTGATGAGCAAGTCCGTTTTTTTGAGACCCGCGCTGCCCGCCGCCGTATCAAGACCGAAGTTCCCGCCCGCCGCGTGCACGAGTGGCAACGCGATCAAAGCGGTTCCGGCGAGACAGAGCGCCGGGAGAAGAATGCGTTTCAAGCGCATACAAGTAATGAGTTCAAGGAATCCGGAAGCGCGGGCGAATTTCGTCGGCGCTTCCCGAGCCCTTGCGACGACGCCCCGACGATAAAGCCGGGGCGTCGCGAAAGGTCGAAGAACTAGGAGGTCGCGGTCACGAGACTGTTGATCACGAACGAGGCGATGGCGTACGCGGTCAGAATGATGATCAAGCCGATAACACCGGCGGTAATAATCTTCTTCGCGTCACCGACGGCTTCGTCGGAACCACCGGAGGTCATCCATTTGAAGCCTCCGTACAGAATGATCAGAACGGCGATGATGCCCAGAAGGCTCATGGCCGTGCGGATAATACGGGCGATCGTGATACGGAGGTCCTGCTGCTGCTGGCCGAGTTCGGTAGCGATCTGGCCGGGCAGAAGTTCATTGGACGTCACTGCCCCCTGAGCCAAGGCGACCATGGGGAGCGCCATCGTCGCGAGCATTGCCGTGCTGATCAGACCCTTGATAAGCGTTTTCTTCGTCATGCAAATCACCTCCTTTCAATCGTTACCCTGTGAATGCTTTGAACACGAATCGCACGAGTCCGTAACTGGTGAAGATCACCACGAGGCCGATCGTCGCCCACTTCATTGCCTCTTTACCTGCAGCAACTTTACCACTGTCACCACGCGAGGTCAACCAAATAAATCCACCATAGATGAAGACAAGCAGGGCTAATGCACCGACAATGTTGATGCCCGCGCGCATGATGTTGCCGACGATTTCCGGAACCGTGGATACGTTGATCGGATTCTTGAGTACGATCGTACCCGGGGTCACTTTGCGCTCGCCGTCACCTTGCGTGTCGATATTTTGACAGGTTTGACCGCCAGAGCAGTCGCTATCGTTCTGACAGACGACCACCTCGGCATTCACGAGCTTTGCGCCGACAGGGAGAAGGGTGAAGAGGGCGGCGGAAGCGCACGCGGCGATCAAAAGGCGATTCTTCATACGCTTATTTCAGGGCGTTGATGAGCAAACTCAGTACGGCGTACGAAAGGAAGATGGCGGCGAGACCGGAGACGGCAGCGACGATCATATCGCGCGCTTCTTTTACTTTCTTTTCGTCGCCCGCGGCCGTCATGTACTTCAGGCCGCCCCAGATGAAGAAGACAAGCGCGAGCGCGCCGACGACGCTCAGAATCTGACGGATGACGCGACCGATCAGATTCGAGACGGAGAGGTCACCCAGCGGGAGAAGGAGGCTGAGCGGGGTTCCGTGTCCGGCTTGGAACGCCGCGGCGTCTTGCACGGCTTGAAGTTTGCCAAGTTCCTCATCGCACTTGCCTCCGCTGTTAAGAGGTTTGGTGCAACCGTCCGTCGGCTTGTAATTACAATGGTCGTTATAGTTCCGGACAGCATCTCCAGCCGGATCAAGACCTTTTGCGATGCAGAGCGCTGGGCAGTTCGCGTCGACGCCCATCGCGTGTATCCACGTCGTCTTTCCCGCGCACGAAGCTGGAGGGGCGCCGGTTTTGAACTTGCAGAAGCAGTACGAGCACGCAGAAGGAATATTTCCCTTCAGATTATCTTTGTAAATGATGCTGTTCAGCGGCGTGCCACAGTTATTGTTCGATTCCGACCAGTTCGGGATACTCGTTGGTCCAGCTCCGTCAAAGCGCGCGTGAGAAAAAACACAGTAATTCTTCTCGGCAATTACGGGCGTATACGCGTTACTGAAACCCGCTGGGTCCACCGTATTGACACCGACATAATCCAGACCCGCTTGGCCACAGAGCGTAACGCAGGCGGCTGGAGCGAACTGGCCTCTCGGCACCGTTCCGATCGCGCCAACCTCGCCGGGACAGTATTGCAGTTCTTCCGGCTCCGAGAGCGGCGCGCCGTTCTTATAGCGGCAGTAGCAGACCTGTTCGCTTGCGGCGTCAGCGAAGACCGCGCGCGGCAAAAGCGGAAAGGCGATGATGAGCGTGAACAGGGCGGCTTTCAAGAAGTTAGAACGCATAGGTGAGATCAAAGGCAGCAAGCGACGTCGGCGCCTTGTCCCGCTCCCGTGCAGAGACCGCGGACGCAGCTCGTGGCGTCTTGGATCGGTTTGCAGGTGTAATTTTCGGTGCGCTTGCGTTGTTTAAGCGTGTTGTTCAGGGCGTTGCAACCGTTTTTCGTCGGAATGCACTTCAAGCCTTCGGGAATCAGGAGGCCTTGTTCATCGCGACCCGGCGGAATCGACACCCAGAGACCATCGGCGCTCTGACTGCCTTGCGCCGCGCTCTTTTGACTGGCTACGTTGCAGTTCTCGCCGATCGTCGGGATGGACGAGGTGCCACCCGTCAGCGCCTGCATCGTGAAGCGCACGAGAATGCCCGACAAGAAGATGATGGCGATGCCGATCGAGGCACTTTTTAAGATGCCCACGCCTTTGCCGACCTTGGTCTTATCACCGGCCGCGAGCACGAACGTGAAGCCACCATAGACGAAGAATGCCAGGGCGACCGCGCCGGAAATACCGAGCAGGTATTCGGCGACGTTGACTAAGACCGCCAGAATGTCCGTCACGCCGCAATCGCCCGTCGCCGTGCAAGGGGGGAGCAGCTTGATTTGAGCTGACGCGGCCAGGGGAGCGAGCACGAGGAGCGCGGGCAAAAAGAGGCGAAGTGTGCGTTTCATATCGCAAATAGTGTAACACAAAATAGAAAAACGCCCCTGTGAACGGGGCGTTTTTCGTTAGCGGATGGTCTGTGAGATGACTTGGGCGGCGTTGTTGATGGTCCGGTTCGGTTCGGCGCCGGAGAGCGTCGTGTCGATCATCTCGTCGAAAGCGGCTTCGGTTGCCTTGATATTCGACCCCGTGTACCAGCTTTTGGCGGTCAGGACCTGCGAGGCGAAGACGCTGAGGTCCGGGTCGCTGAGCTGGGTGTTGACCAAGCTGCGGAGCGCTGTCGGCTTGGCCGTTTTGGCCAGATAGGTTTTGACCTGATCGGCCTTGGCGGCGAATTGGACGAAATCCCAGGCTGCGTCGGGGTTTTTGGTCTTCTTCGAGACGGCCTCGACCCAATAGTTGGCGTAGTTCACTTTCGCTGCCGGGTCGATCTGCGGGATGTTGGTGACGCCGAAGTTCAGTTTGGGCGCCTGGGCGCGGATGCGCGCCAGGTGGTAGGAATAGCCGAAGAAGTAAGCGGTTTTTCCTGAAATGAAGGCGTCGTAGGAATTCGGCTGCGTGTCATCCCAAGTGAAGACTTCTTTGGCCGGGTTGGCGAAGTCCGTGTAGAAGATGAGCGCTTCGACACCAGGGGGCGTGTCGCGGGTGACGTCGGGCGGCGTGCGGTTGAAGGACGGGATGCCGTTTGCGTCGGCCATCTGCGCACCGTTTTGCATCATGAGGAGCGAGAGAAGATCGAATGAGCGCTCGACATTCTTCGATGTCCC
>CAZKMF010000149.1:0-10809 GCA_964553975.1 uncultured Gammaproteobacteria bacterium
AAACGGGCTGACTCTTGAAAGAATCCATCGTATTCGCTACGCTGTCGTCGATATGCCTGAAGAAACCAAGCCGCTTAAAATCGCCAAAATCGTCATCGACCGCGACCTTTGCATCGGGGCGGCTTCGTGCGTCGTCATTGCGCCGGGCACGTTCCAGATGGACGAAGAGAATAAAGCTTACCTGGTCGACCTGAACGGCCACGACGCCGAGACGATCAAAATGGCGGCGGAATCCTGCCCGACCAAAGCGATTTTCCTCTACGACGAAGAAGGCAACCAAGTCTACCCGTAACGCGGGTAGATTTCGCATATGCGAGAAGTTGAAGTGTTGATCATCGGCGGCGGCGCGGCCGGCACGACGGCGGCCGAAACCTATCGCGCGGGCGGGGGAGCGGGCGACGTCGTGATCGTTTCCGACGAAGCGCACCCTTTGTATTCCCGCGTGCTTTTGCCGCACGCGGCCAAGGGGAAGATTTCTCCCGAGAAGACGTTTTTGAAAACGGAAGCGTGGTACGCGGAGAAAGGCGTCGAGTTGCTGAAAGACCGATCGGTCACGCGCGTTGATTTTTCCCGCCGCATCGCGACACTGAACGGCGGTGAAGAAATTGCCTACAAAAAACTTTTGATCGCCGTCGGCGCGCGGCCTCGTGCGTGGCAGATGCCCGGCGCCGATCACGCGGATGTTTTGCATCTGCAAACGTACGAGGATGGATTGAAATTGCGCGAGCGTTTGTCGCCCGACCGTCGCATGGCGATCGTCGGCAGCGGTTTTATCGGCATTGAATTCGCCGCGGCCTGCGTTGAAAAGGGTGTACCGGCCGTACTCATCAACCGCGGCCCGCATTTTTGGACCTCGGTGCTTGGCGAGAAAATCGCGCTGGCCGTGCAAAACGCGCTCACGTCAAAAGGCATCGATGTGCGCAACAGCGCCAAAGTTGCCTCGATTGAAATCGAAGGAAGTATCACGAGCGTCACGCTCTCGAACGGCGAGACCTTCGCTTGCGATACGGTCGGCGTCGGTATCGGCGTTGAAGTTCCGTTTGAACCGTTTGGTGATCTGCACGGCGAGCACGGTCTTGTCGGTGACGCCTATTTGAAGACGAAGCACGCCGACGTCTGGGTCGCCGGAGATTGCGCCGAATACGACGACGAAGTGACGGGGCTTCGGCACGTCGTCGGCAACTGGACGAACGCGATCGCGCAGGGCCGGCACGTTGGACAGGCACTCTTAGGCAAGCACGAAAAGTTCACGATGCTGACGAGTTACAGTACGGCGGTATTCCCGGGCGTGAACCTGATTTTCATGGGCGAGTCTCGTATGTTGCCCGAGATGCAGCGTTACGAGCGCGTCATCGAAGAAGGAAAAAAGATGCTTGAATTCCGCGTGCTGCGCGGACGCGTCGTTGGCGCCATTCTTTTGAACGCGGCCGATCAGCGCGCCGCGGCGGCTACGCTGATGACCTCCGCCGTACCGGTCTCGGGCCGTGAAGCCACGCTGGCCGATCCGTCAGTGCCGCTCGATCAATTTTAAAGAACGTCATGCGCGTCGCTTGCATCATTCCGGCCCACGACGAAGCCGCGATACTCGAAGCGAACGCGAAGCGCGTTTGGGCATGGGGGAGAGAGGTGTTCGGCGAGACATTTGCGCTTGTTTTGTCGGAGAACGGTTCACACGACAGTACAGCCTGGGTCGCGAAACTTTTGGAAAAAATTCTTCCGGGAACCGTCGCGATCAGTTCCAAGTCAGCCGGCAAAGGCGGTGCGATCAAGCGCGCGGCCGCGGCCGTCGAGGCGGACACGTATCTTTTTATGGATGCGGATCTTTCGTCGGACCTGTCTTCGGCAGCGGGTCTTGTGCGCGCGGTCGCGTCCGGCGCTGACTGCGCAATCGGTTCTCGACGCGCGAGCGGCGCCGAAGTACACAGGCCGCTTTCGCGCAGATTGATGACGTGGGCGTACGCCTTGTGCGCTCAAACGCTCCTCCATCTTGGTGTTCGCGACGCGCAGTGCGGTTGCAAGGCATTCTCGCGGCATGTGCGCGATGAGGTACTCCCGTTGGTGCGTGACGATGGATTTTTCTTTGATACGGAGTTTTTGGCGCGACTTCGGCAAAAAGACGCGCACCTGGAGGAAATTGGCATTCGCTGGAGCGAGCGACCGCGCGCATCCGGCGCCAGCAAGGTGAAAGTGTTTTCGACGGGCTTGGA
This sequence comes from uncultured Gammaproteobacteria bacterium, assembly GCA_964553975.1. GTDB lineage: Bacteria > Patescibacteriota > Patescibacteriia > SG8-24 > DYFX01 > DYFX01. The sequence goes on from CAZKMF010000149.1 coordinate 2,208, forward strand.
TTTTCTCAAAAAAGCAGCGGCGTTGCGCAAAGAACTGCGGTAAGTTACGGTGGATTCAGGGTCATTTCCAAGGGGAGGTACCATGCGCAATTGGCTTGTAACGGCATGTGTCTTGGCCGGTTGTCTGCGTGGTTCGACCGACGTCGCCGTGCCGAACGTTTCGGCCCGTGACGTGTGGAGAGCCTACTTCGTTTCGGGGCAATACGTGCAAGCGGCGAAAGCGGCCTGGCAGGGCGGGCTCGATTCGTACCTGATCGGGCTGGCGCTGCGAGAAGTCCGCAAGGACGCGAAATTCCGCGTCGATCACTACTACGGCGACTACTCCGTCGACAACGAAACGTTGAAGGAGAGAATTCGCCAAGCGTTCCGCAAGGAAGTCGAAATCGCGTGCGTCTACGGACCCACGAAAGCTTCCGCCACGCTCGCGATTGACGATGTGCGACATGCGCGCGACCTTCTCAACGAGGACTCGCTGCTCTACCTGCTGCTCGATTACGATTGTCCGCTCGACCACGTCGAGCGCTACGACATCATTACGACAGCAGCGAAGGACGGCGCGCTGGATGACTACACGTTGATCCAGGCGCTGAAATCGGATTTGACGCTCGCCGAGAAGATTGCCTTCTCGGATCTCTACGTCGCGTCGAACGATTGCACGTGGGGATTCAAGGTCGCGACACGGCTCGGCGTTACTTCGCACGAGATGGAAAACTTGATCCACGAGAGTTCCTGCGAACAGGAGCCGATCGCGCCCACGGACTGGGGTATCTCCCAAAGCGACGCGCGAGGATACTTTTTCGTCGCTGTCGGCGCGCGAAAGTACAATCTCGCGCTCGCTTTCAATGAGGCGGCGGGCGGCGGCGTCGACGGTACGTGGTATGTCGTGCAGGAAATGTTCGCGCAGCGGGACGAATATCAGACCGCGGCGCTTGTGAAGCTGCGTCCGGAACTGCGCGACGTCATTTACGGATACGCGATCGATCACGGTCGCGCCCGCTTCGTCGGCATGCAGGCACAGGAAGTCGTTTGGGAGCAGAGAGCGTACGACGCGCTCATCGTTGCCGGTAAGTACGACGACGCCGCGGAAGTGGCCGAGTACGGACCTTCGCTGACGATGAGAACGGAGGGCGTTCTCAAGGCCTTTCGCGCCGCCGCGGCGGCCGGCGACTACGTCATGGCGCGCTACCTTTGGAAGCGCTACCCGAACATTGTTCCGGCGGAGGAAGCCGAAAAAGCACGTCTCGCTTGGAACAAAGCGCATCCGAAAGACAAGCGGTTCCGAGGTCCGCGCAAGCTGCCGAGGAAGCCACTCGATCCAGATTGCGTTCCAACCGCGTCGGACGATTGGACGATCAAGCGCTGTCAATAAAAGAGCCCCGTTCGCATCGGCGAGCGGGGCGTTTTCTATTCGATGACGGGCAAGGTGCGGACGGCGTCCCAGCGGCCCTGACAGGCGTGCCCGTGATCGGGCCGCTCGCGATGCCAGTAGCGCCACTCGGCCGGATACGGGCCGAAACGCGCGCTGAGTTCGACGTAGGCCGAGGAGCGCGTGCCGTAGCCTTCGTCCGCGGGGCGGTGGATGCAGGTGGAGGTCATGCGGCGCATCCACTCGGGCTCCAGCTTCGGATCGGGGTCGTGGATCGTGAGCAAACGGTTCCAGGTTCCGCGATGCGGCTTCTCGCCGACGCGACCAAGACGCCCCTTCTCCCATTCGCGACAAATCGCTTCGGCGCGCGGACTGTGTTCCGGACCGATGCCGAGATTCGAGACGATCAGGAGCGCACGGTCGGCGGGACGAATGCGATCGAAGACGAACGGATGTTCGTTTCGATCGTCGACTCCGCCACCCGTCAGCGTCCAGAGACCGTTCACGGCGTCACCGATGACAAGATTGAACCCGTTGTAGCGCCTCGACGACAAGCGGGCGATGCGCGCGACCGCGTCCTCCGCCGTCGAAGCTTGAAGAGCGAGGATGACGATGTCTCCACGCGATTCCTGCTTGGGCCGAGACGTGTCGTCGTGCGGAACCGACTTCACGTCGATGCGATTCGTGAGCGCGGCGAAGACACCGCGCGCGTTGACGCCGATCCACGTGCCGTGACGCACGCGATCGACGGGCGCCAGCATGACCGGATTTCCGTCCCAGAGGCGGGGCGGCTCCGCTTCACGATCGAGCATTTCATCGCGGTTGGCGGCGATGACGACCGGCTGACGTTCCGACAAACCATACCCAACAATGACGGTGCACATCGTCGACTCCTTTCCGTCGAATACGCGACGATGGGTTCACCGTACGACCGCCCGTCCCGACTGTCAAAAGAGCGGTCTTTTAAGGCCGCTCGATGATGATTGCCAGATCTTGTTCCCGAAGCTTCGGCAGCGTACGCAATGTTTTATCTTCTTCCAGCAAGCGGCCGAGCTGCTGGCCGCCGGCAAAGTGGGGGAGGATGACATAGTCAGCGCCGCGCTCGTAGAGCGCCACTGCGTCGAATTCCGTTTCGGCAGTTAAGATGATTTTTGCCTTTGATTTGGCGCGTTTGAGTCGCGCGAGGAGATGCGTCGATTCGTGGAACGATGGAACGGTGGAGATGATGGCACGCGCCGTGTCGAGCGCTGCGGCGTCTTGGATATCGGGGTCGGCGATGTCGCCGTAGAGCGCGCGGATGCCGCGACGTTCGAGCTGTATGACGACGTCAGGATTGAAGTCGACAACTAAGAATTTCTTGTGTTGATCTTCAAGCGCGCGAAGGATGTTGTGGCCGACGCGATGCGCGCCGATCAGTACGGTGTGGTTTTTCAGAGTCGTGTCGCGCACGTGCGCCTCGTCTTTCGGGCGGAACTCAAACACTTTCAGGAGTTTTGAAAAACGGACGTACAGCGTTTCGCTGTGCAGGATCATGTAGGAAGAGAGTACGATCGTGATCAAGGCGACCGCAGTGACGATCGAGACGATACCTTGATCGACGTGGCCTAACCGCGCGCCGAGCGCGATCACGATCAAACTGAACTCCGACACTTGCGCGACCGTGACGCCCGCCATGAACGAGGTGCGTGAGCGATACCCGAGCGCGCCCATGAGCAGCATGACGATCATGGGGTTGCCGATCAGCACGAAGGCTGACAGGACCGCGATCGGCAACCAGTGCGCGGCGGCGCCCGAGAGCACGAGTTTGGAACCGAGCACGACAAAGAAGGTGACGGCGAAGACGTCGCGCAGCGGCCGTACGCGGCTCATGATCTGGAAATGCTCGACGCTTTCCGAAAGGGCAACGCCAGCCATGAAACTGCCGATCTCGATGGTTAATCCGACTGATGCCAGGCTGGCGACGGCCGCCATGCCGAGTCCCCAGGTCAGGCTGGCGAGGAACAGGATTTCTTGCGAACCCGCCAAACGATGCAAAATCTTCGGCATCACGTACTTGCCCATGAGGAGCGAAAACACGAGCAGTCCGGCGCCCTTAAGGAAGGTGAACGCGAGCGCGATGGGGAGATGGCGCGGATCCAAATTTGGTCCGGAGAGTCCGGAGAGCAAGATAAGAACGCCAAGCGCGATGAAATCTTGCACGAGGAGAACGCCGACCACGAGTTTTCCGTACAAACTATCGAGTGCCTTTTTCTCGGAAAGCAGTTTGATGACGATGATCGTGCTCGAGAAGGTTAATGTGACGGCGACGTAGCCCGCCGACAGAAGAGGGAGTCCAAGCGCGAGCGCGATCAGGAAGCCGACGCCGGAGGTGAAGAGCACCTGACCAGCGCCGATCAAAGCCGCCGAACGACCGACGTGGCGCAGTTCGGAGAAATTCATCTCCATGCCTGCAAGGAACAACAAAAAGGCGATGCCAAACTGGGCAAGAGTGTCGAGTACTTCGGCGTGGTTCAAGCGGAGCAAGCCGAGCGGCCCCACGATCAACCCGGTCGCGATGTATCCGAGCAGTGTCGGTTGCTTAAAAACGCGCGCAATCGCTCCGAGTCCGGTGGCGAGTGCGAGCACCAGCGCGAGTTCAAGAAAAAGATGGTCCATTTCCCATCCAGTATAGCAGATGGAGCAGGGCGGCTTCGAAAGCTGAGAAGCGTTAACGGTTCAAATCATCAATATCCTTTTGATATTGCTCGGCGAGTTTCACGACGTTGTCGCCGTAGAAGCGGTATTTGACGTTGGTTGATCCGGAGAAATATTTCATGGCCGCCGTCCACTCACCGCTTTGCGTCGTTGCCCCGTCGGCGCGGGCTTTGAGCGCGGCGGCTAAAAAGGCGTCGCGCATATCCCAGGGATTCGCGGTTTTGCCTGTCACGGCTTCGACACGGCCGGCATAGCCGAGCCAGGTCGAGGGAATGAATTGCGCCGGTCCCATGGCGCCGCCCCAGCCGATTTGATTGCCTTGCGCGTCCTTCATTGGGCAGAAGACCGGCGTCGTGTCGATCGGCAGGTTGAGCGCGGTTGTGATTTGTTTGAACGGTTCTTGGTCGCGCTCCGGCTTCATGACGACGCGCCAACTCTTCGATGGCGGGTCGTTCGGACGATTGCATGTTCCCACGTTCCGCCCAAGATTCGATTCCTGCGTCAGGATCGCCAAAAGAAACGCCGAACGCACGCCAGTTTGGGACGAAGCCCAATCGGCGACTTTCACCGCCTCGCCGAAAGTGACCTTCTTGCCGACTTCGATCAACGAGTAAATGCGATTACGAATTTCCGTCGCCCGCTTTTTCGTGTCCGTTAGCGCGCTTTGGTAATTCGTTTCTTTGCCTTTCGTCTCCTGGAGCAATGCGTCCTGCTCACCGATCGTCGACGCGAGTTCCTGATTTTGCAATTGGATAATCGTGAAGAAATTCTGTTGCTGCTGCTTTTGCTCCGAAAGACGCTGGCCCTTTTCTTTCAGGCTGGCAGTTTCGCGCTTGACCTGTTCAAGAATTGAACCGAGTCCGGCGTTGATTTGTTCGTAGCCATTCACTTCGGCAAAAAACTCCGAAAGATCTTCTCCCGACAAAAGAATCTCAATCAATCCGCGCTGATCCTGCCGATAGAGCTCTTGCAAGATCGCGCCCATCTGCTCGCGGAGACGCCCAAGCGTGTCGATATGGACGGCAATCTGACTCTGCGTCTGATCGAGCTTGCGCGCCGTGTCATTCAGGAGCACGCGCGTTTCTTGGATCTGCAGGTTCAGTTTCGCACGCTGCGCGTTCAACTGTTTGATCTTGTTGGCCAGCGTGTTCTTTTCGGAACGAACGTCTTTCAGTTGTTTTTCGTAGTCGGCGATTTGCCGTTCGATGTCCTTCAGCTGATTTTGGAGGTCCGTTTGCTGGCTTTGGATCTCGCTCAGCGTTTGCGCGAAAAGAGGCGCTCCGAGGCAAGCCAAGGAGAGTGCGAGAAACGCGGACGCAATAATGACGTTCCGGCGGGCCATAGGCCCAGTATAGCAGCTTCCTACCGCAGCAAATCCTGACCGTCGGCTTCAATGCGATCGAAGGCAACGAAAATGTCGATGTGAAAATGCGTCTTTTTCGGAATCAGCCCAGGTTTGGCGTAGATACCGTGCTTTTCGCCCAGAGAAAGATGCAAACCCTTTTGGCGTTCGAAGGCGGTAATGTCGCTCACGACGCGGTCTTTGCTGAAGGCGGGGTTCAAACCGACGCCAAACTCGCGGACCATGATTTCCTCTTCGGCCGAGATTTGATCAAGCACTTCTTGAAATTCTTGCGGGCCTTCATGCAAAACTAAAATGCCTTTTTCGACGCGGATCTTGAATGGCTCACGGATTTTCACGAGATGATCGGTTCCGGCAAACGCGAAAATCATCGCCTCGCCGTTCAGGAGATTGAAATCCTTCGGCTCGCTGAACACTTCGCCGATCGGAAACGTTCCGCCGACGTTTTTCATGCCTTCGTAGTCGCCGACGTTCAGCTTGGCGTCCTCCATGCCGCCTTCGTACGTCAGCACTGTGCCGGCGCCAAATACTTTGATCGTTTTCGCCGCATCAATCCTTTCCTTAATAGTGTGACCGCGTTCGCGGTAATAGGCGGGATCATACGCGAGGGAATCGACGTAGAGTTCGATTTGCCGCTCGTCGGTCGCTCGTTCGAGATGGACGTGCTCGATGACGGAGAGGCCACGCTGGAACAGTTCGATGCGAATGCGGAATTCGCTGAGTCGGAAATTTGAAGACTGAATCAATACCGTCAAATCACCGGGTTCGAGCTTTTTAATTTCATCCAAAATAGCCTCGGGTGTCACCGTATCAAAATCCAAGCGCGTCGCGTGGGGGAGCGCCTCCTTATAGGCGTCGGTGAGCAGTCGGGAAAGTGGGGAGCGCGCGTCGAACACAACCAACGCCTTGCGGGAAGGGTGGTGTTCAATCGCGAGCGTGACGATATCGCGTGCGTGTTTTGCTGCCGCTAAAGCCAGGGATTCCATGCGCTTCAGACTACGTGGCGTCGCCGCGATCGTCAAAGGACCATTGACAAAACGGCATTTTTATGAGTGAATGGCTCCCAGGAGGACACCATGGGACTTCATCAACGCACGTCGGAGTGGCTCGAAGCGCTCGTGCAGAGCGGGCAGATCTACACCCGCTGGCTCCGCCGCCTCTACTGGGCGGAGTACGGAGGCGCCGGCCGGTTCCGCGACATCGTCGAGCAGTACCAGCTGACCGGCGAGACCCGCGTGGTCTTCGAAGGCATCATCGCCGACGAGATGCGCCACAAGGGCCTGGTCGAGGCGCTGCTCGCGGCCAAGGGGATCCCCGTTCCGGAGACTCCCGGGGCCGAGCGGTACTGGGATCCGGTCTGGAACGGCATCACCTCGTTCCAGGATGCGTGCGCGGCCGGGGCGTTCGGCGAGATGCTCGCCAGGAACCGCTTCGACGTCATCGCCAAGCACCCCATCACGCCCGACGACATCCGCGCGCTCGTGCTGCAGATCCTGCCGGACGAGGAGCGCCACGCTCGCCTGCTCGGCGATCTGGCCGGCCCCGAGGCCATGAACCGCATGCGCCCCTACCACAAGAAGGGGATGGCCGCGCTCGGACTCATCGACGAGGACTGATACGCAAGCGCACTCGCGTCTACGACATCCGTAGACGTTTTTTTATTGCGAGACGTGTTTTGGCTTTCAAAAAGAGGTCTTGAAGATTGTTCAATTTTTTGCTATACTGAGCGCATGTCCACTCATTTTACTATGCACAAACCGAACACGTTTCGCGTTTTCGCCTTATTCCTTACGCTTGTCGCGTCGTTCGTTGTTGCGACGCACATAGCTAAAGCCGCACCGGTGCCAGGTTCGCTCATCAAGCGCGCTGACAATCCGGCGCTCTATTACTACGCAACGAACGGAAAGCGGTACGTGTTTCCGAACGAGCACGTGTTCCGCACGTGGTACTCGGATTTTTCAAACGTACAGACGGTGACGGCTGATGAGATGGCGTCGATTCAGATCGGCGGCAACGTCACCTATCGCCCGGGCTTCCGCATGATCAAAATCGACACGGATCCCAAGGTCTACGCGGTATCGCGTGGCGGTTTGCTGCGGCCGATCGCTTCGGAGGCCGTCGCGATGGCGATTTTTGGCCCGGGATGGGCGTCACTCGTTGACGATATCCCCGATGCCTTCTTCATGAACTATGCGATTGGCGCGCCGATCACGTCTGCCGCCAGTTTCAACCGCGATACGGAACTTTCCTCCTCGAAGAGCATTAACGATGACAAGACTCTCGGCGAGGTTGAGCGTTCGACACCTCTCCCGCCGGCACCGCTCGCCTCAGCGGCGTGTGTTGCCGACAGCTGGTACTGCACGCAGTGGAACGCCTGTTCCGCGAGCGGTAGTCAGACGCGCTTCTGCACGAAGGTTCTTGATTGTGAGGGTGTTGATACGCCGAGTCCCGCCACGACGCAGTCTTGCGGCGCGGTTGGAGCCAATGGCGGCGCGACGTGTACCGCCGACAGCTGGTACTGCACGCAGTGGAACGCCTGCACGGCTGAAGGTGAACAGACGCGCTTCTGCACCAAAATTCTGGATTGCGAAGGCGTTGATACGCCAAGCCCGACCAGGGAACAGTCCTGCACACCGGCCGCTCCGACGAGTGGAAACACCTGTACCGCCGACAGCTGGTACTGCACCCAGTGGGGTTCTTGCTCCGCGAGCGGCGTTAAGACCCGTTTCTGCACGATGACCGTCAACTGTCCGAATGTGACGACGCCGAGTCCGGAAACGACCGAATCCTGCACGCCCACGACTCCGCCGACTGGAAACACGTGTACCGCCGACAGCTGGTACTGCACCCAGTGGGGTTCCTGCTCCGCGAGCGGCGCGCAGACGCGTTTCTGCACGATGACGGTCGATTGCCCCTACGTGACGACGCCGAGTCCGGAAACCACACAGTCGTGCACCCCGTCGACCCCACCCACGACCCCAAATACTTCTTGCACGGCCGACAGCTGGTACTGCACGCAGTGGAACGTTTGTTCTCCGAGTGGTTAACAGACCCGCTTCTGCACGATAACAACCGACTGTCCCGACGTAACAACGCCGAGTCCGTCCACAACGCAATCTTGCACCCCGTAAAACAGAAAAAACACTCCCAACACCTGTTGGGAGCGCGTTGTGTTCGTT